>NZ_JBIAMB010000024.1:0-26876 GCF_042873895.1 Streptomyces sp. NPDC004435
CCCGGCGGGGGGCGGGCCGGGGGGCGGCGGGCGGCCGGTTTTTTGTTTGCGGGGGGCCGGGCGCCCCCCCCCCCCCCGGGGGGGGGGGCGGGGGGGGCCCCCCCCCCCCCCCCGCTGCGGTGGAGCGTGGCGGATCCGTCCCTGTCGGGCCGGACGCGGATCAGGCGTCGACCTTCTCCATGACCTCGTCGCTGACGTCGAAGTTGGCGAAGACGTTCTGCACGTCGTCGCTGTCCTCCAGCGCGTCGATCAGCTTGAAGATCTTGCGCGCGCCCTCCTCGTCGAGCTCGACCTGCATGGTCGGGACGAAGCTGGACTCGGCGGAGTCGTAGTCGAAGCCGGCCTCCTGGAGGGCGGTGCGGACCGCGACCAGGTCGGTGGCCTCGCTGATGACCTCGAAGGACTCGCCGAGGTCGTTGACCTCCTCGGCGCCCGCGTCGAGCACGACCTCCAGGACGTCGTCCTCGGAGCGCTCACCCTTGGGGAGGACGACGACGCCCTTGCGGTTGAAGAGGTACGAGACGGAGCCCGGGTCGGCCATCGAGCCGCCGTTGCGGGTCATGGCGACGCGGACGTCCGAGGCGGCACGGTTGCGGTTGTCGGTGAGGCACTCGATGAGCACCGCGACACCATTCGGGCCGTAGCCCTCGTACATGATCGTCTCGTAGTCGGCGCCGCCGGCCTCGAGACCGGCGCCGCGCTTGAGCGCGGAGTCGATGTTCTTGTTCGGGACCGACTGCTTCTTCGCCTTCTGCACGGCGTCGAACAGCGTCGGGTTGCCGTCCAGGTCGGCGCCGCCGGTGCGGGCGGCGACCTCGATGTTCTTGATCAGCTTCGCGAAGAGCTTGCCGCGCTTGGCGTCGATCACGGCCTTCTTGTGCTTCGTCGTAGCCCATTTAGAGTGGCCGGACATCTGCCTGTCTCCTTCGCGTAACCAACTTCTTGAACGAACCCCAGAGATCCTACCGGGATCGTCTCACCGTTCCGCGCGCACCATGTCGACGAACAGCTCGTGGATGCGGTGGTCGCCGGTGAGCTCGGGGTGGAAGGAGGTGGCGAGGACGGCGCCCTGGCGGACGGCGACGATGTGGCCCTCGTGCTCCGCGAGCACCTCGACCTCGGCGCCGACCGACTCCACCCACGGGGCACGGATGAAGACGCCCTCGACGGGGGTGGCTATCCCCGTGACGGTGACTCCGGCCTCGAAGGACTCGTTCTGCCGTCCGAAGGCGTTGCGGCGGACGATCATGTCGATGCCGCCGAAGGTCTCCTGGCCCGAGCGCGGGTCGAGGATCTTGTCGGCGAGCATGATCAGGCCGGCGCAGGTGCCGTAGACCGGCATGCCCGCGGCGATCCGCTCGCGGATCGGCTCCATCAGGCCGAAGAGGACGGCCAGCTTGGAGATGGTGGTGGACTCGCCGCCGGGGAGGACCAGGCCGTCGACCTCGGCGAGCTCTTCGGGGCGCCGGACCGGCCTGGCCACGGCGTCCGCCGCGGCCAGGGCGATCAGGTGCTCCCGTACGTCGCCCTGGAGGGCCAGGACTCCGATGACCGGGGTGGTGCTCATCGGTGCTTACCAGCCCCGGTTGGCGTAGCGCTCGGACTCGGGGAGGGTGTCGCAGTTGATGCCGACCATGGCCTCGCCGAGGTTGCGGGAGGCGTCCGCGATGATCTTCGGGTCGTCGTAGAAGGTGGTGGCCTTCACGATGGCGGCGGCGCGCTTGGCCGGGTCGCCCGACTTGAAGATGCCGGAGCCGACGAAGACGCCCTCGGCGCCGAGCTGGCGCATCAGCGCGGCGTCGGCGGGGGTGGCGACGCCACCGGCGGAGAAGAGGACGACGGGGAGCTTGCCGAGCTCGGCGACCTCCTTGACGAGCTCGTACGGCGCGCGCAGGTCCTTGGCGGCGGCGAACAGCTCGTTGTTGTCGTAGCCGCGCAGCTTGGCGATCTCGTTCTTGATCTGGCGCAGGTGGCGGACGGCCTCGACGACGTTGCCGGTGCCGGCCTCGCCCTTGGAGCGGATCATGGCCGCGCCCTCGGCGATGCGGCGGAGGGCCTCGCCCAGGTTGGTGGCGCCACAGACGAAGGGGGTGGTGAAGGCCCACTTGTCGGAGTGGTTGACCTCGTCGGCCGGGGTGAGGACCTCGGACTCGTCGATGTAGTCGACGCCGAGGGACTGGAGGACCTGGGCCTCGACGAAGTGACCGATGCGGGACTTGGCCATCACCGGGATGGAGACCGCGCCGATGATCTCCTCGATCATGTTCGGGTCGGACATCCGGGCCACGCCGCCGTCCTTGCGGATGTCCGCGGGGACCCGCTCCAGGGCCATGACGGCGACGGCGCCGGCGTCCTCGGCGATCTTCGCCTGCTCGGCGTTGACCACGTCCATGATCACGCCGCCCTTGAGCTGCTCGGCCATGCCGCGCTTCACACGGGCGGTGCCGGTCTCGGGGGTCTGGGGGGTGGTGGAGCTGGACACGGAAACCTCACTCGTGACAACGGGTTCAACGGGGCGTTGACGACTAGAGCGAGGAAACAGTCCACGAGCGGTCCACAGCAAGGGCCAATGTGCAGCCTGTGGATCCTTTTGGCGGGAATCCGAGGCCGCAGTGGATCAGGACGGACGATCGGCCAGGGCCACCGGCGGTTCGTCGTCCATTTCGAAGGCCATCGGGAAGGGCGCGTGGCCCGCGAGCCGGAACCAGCGGACCTTGCGGTGGCGGCGCAGGGCGCGGGCGGCCCGGACGGCGTCGTTGTGGAAGCGGCGGGCCATGGGGACCCGGCGGACGGCGGCGGCCAGTTCGCCGGCGGCGTCCACGCCGCCGGGCGCCTCCCGGACGAGCTCGACCTGCTCCGGCTCGCCGAAGACGGCCCGCAGCGCCTGGCTCAGCTCGCTCTCGGCGACCTCCCGGTGGTCCTCCTCCGCCTGCCGGGCCGCGTGCGCGGCCTCGTACAGGACGATCGAGGCGGCCGGGTCGAGGACACCGGAGGTGGCCAGTTCCTGGGCGACCGAGGCGCGCCGCAGCAGCTGGGCGTCGAGCGCCGCGCGGGCCGCGTCGATGCGGGTGTGCAGCCGGTCGAGCCGGCCGGCGGTCCAGCTGAGGTAGACGCCGACGAGGATCAGCGCGGCGACGGTCCAGATCAGGGTTTCGGTCACGGGCGCACAGGCTACCCGGGCGGCGGCAGCACCCCTTCCCAAAGGTCGTGGTCATGGGCGAACAGGACACGGACCGGCCGCCCTCCGGCGAGCTCGGCGAGCCGCCCGGTCCACGGCCGGTGGGGCGTCCCGAACTCGCCCGCCGAGTCGTACGCCTGCCCGGCGAGGACCGTCACGCGGTCGCCGTGGTCGAGGACGAGCGACTGGTGCCCGTCGACGTGTCCGGGCGTCGGCACGATCCGGATCCCGGGGGCGAGCTCGTGCTCACCGTCGATCTCCGTCCAGGCGACGCCGGGGAGGAGCGAGTCGATGGCGTATCCGCCCGCCCGCGCGGTGGCGAGCTCGCCGCGCTGGACGAGGGCGGGGGTGCCGGGGAAGCGCTGGTTGCCGCCGATGTGGTCGAAGTGCAGGTGGTAGTTGACCAGGAGATCGACCTCGCCGGGCCCGACGGTAAGCGGCCGGCGGACGATCCGGTAGTGCGCGTCTGTCTCTGGCGACCCCTCGCCCATGCCGGTGTCGAACAGCACGGTGCCACCCGGATGCCGGACGAGGTACGCGAACGCGTGCTCCACGCGCGCGTGGCTCCCGCCCCACTCCGCGGCGGGCCGCGTGAACCTGCCCAGGTTGAGCCGCTGGACGCTGATCATGCGCCCAGCGTGCGCCTCCGCCGCCTGTGGTGGGCGGGCGTTCCGCTGGGGGCGAACGGGGTCCCCATCGCCCCGGCGGGACGCATGCCCGCGGGGCCGACGGGTGGGGCATGCGCCGGAGGGGCCACAGGCCCAGGCCGACGGGTGGGCCACGCGCCGGAGGGGCTACAGGCCCAACCGGGCCCGCAGCCCGCCCGTCCTCTCGTCCGTGTCGACCGCCGCCGCGCCGTCCGCGACCGTCTCGTAGACGGCCAGGATGTCCGCGCCGACCGTGGACCAGTCGAAGCGCCGGACGTGCGCCGAGCCGCGCCGGCTCAGCTCCGCGCGGCGTGCGGGGTCGCCGAGCAGCCGGATCGCCGCCTCGGCGAGCGCGTCCGCGTCCTCGTTGGCGAAGAGCTCGCCCGCCGCGCCCTGGTCGAGGACCTGCGCGAAGGCGTCCAGGTCGGCGGCGAGCACCGGCGCGCCGGCCGACAGCGCCTCGACGAGGATGATGCCGAAGGACTCGCCGCCGGTGTTGGGCGCCACGTACACGTCGACGCTGCGCAGCAGCCGCGCCTTGTCCTCGTCGCTGACCATGCCGAGGAACTCGACCCGGGAGCGCATCTCGGGCGGCAGCGAGGCCACCGCCTCCTCCTCGTCGCCGCGCCCGGCGACGAGGAGCCGGGTGCCCGGCCGCTCGGTGAGGATCCGGGGCAGTGCCTTCATCAGGACCGGCAGGCCCTTGCGGGGCTCGTCGATCCGCCCGATGAAGCCGAGCGTCTCGCCCTGCCACGCCTCCTTCGGCTCCGCTCCGGCGAAGAAGTCGACGTCGACGCCGTTGGGGATCACGACCGCGTCGCCGCCGAGGTGCTCCACCAGCGTCCGGCGGGCGTATTCGCTGACCGCGATCCGGGCGCTGATCTTCTCCAGCGCCGGCTGGAGGATCGGGTAGGCGGCGATCATCGCCCGGGAGCGCGGGTTCGAGGTGTGGAAGGTGGCCACGATCGGACCCTGTGCGGCCCAGCAGGTCAGCAGCCCCAGCGAGGGCGAGGTCGGCTCGTGGATGTGGACGACGTCGAAGGTGCCGTCGTGCAGCCAGCGGCGGACCCGCGCGGCGGAGAGGAAGCCGAAGCTGAGCCGGGCCACCGAGCCGTTGTACGACACGGGCACGGCCCGGCCGGCGGAGACGACGTACGGCGGCAGCGGCGTGTCGTCGTCGGCGGGGGCGAGGACGGAGACCTCGTGGCCGAGCCGGATCAGGTGCTCGGCGAGGTCGCGGATGTGGAACTGGACGCCGCCCGGTACGTCCCAGGAGTACGGGCAGACGATCCCGATCTTCACGGTGTGCGCTCCTCCAGGTCGGCCAGCCAGAGGCGCTGGAGCATGTGCCAGTCCTCCGGGTGGTCCGCGATGGCCCCGGCGAACTCGTCCGCGAGGGCCTGTGTCATGAGGGACGCCTTTTCGGCCCGGGTACCTGACTCGGGTACCTCCACGGGCGCGTGCACCCGGCCCTTCATGACGTCGGTGTCGTCGTACCAGAGGGTCACCGGCAGCAGGACCGCGTCGGTCTGGAGGGCGAGCATGGCCGGTCCCGCGGGCATCCGGGTGGCCTCGCCGAAGAAGGAGACCTCGACGCCGGAGGCGGACAGGTCGCGGTCGGCGACGAGGCAGACCAGGCCGCCGGCGCGCAGCCGCCGGGCCAGGGTGCCGAAGGCGGCGCCGCCGGTGTGCGGCAGCACCTCCATGCCGAGGGACTCGCGGTAGGCGACGAAGCGGTCGTAGAGCGACTCGGGCTTGAGGCGCTCGGCGACGGTGGTGAAGGGCGTGCCGAGGGCGCGGGTCACCCACACGCCGGCCAGGTCCCAGTTGCCCATGTGCGGCAGCGCGAGGATCACCCCGCGGTCGGACGCTATGGCCTCCTTCAGGACCTCCTCGCCCTTGATCGCGAAGCTGTTCGCGGCCCGCTCGCGGCTCCAGGTCGGCAGCCGGAAGGACTCCATCCAGTAGCGCATGTACGAGCGCATGCCGGCCTTCGACAGCTCGGCGAGCCGCTCGGGCGTGGCGTCCGGCACCACGCGCGCGAGGTTGGCCTCCAGGCGGAGCACGCCCTTGCCGCGCCGCTTCCACACGGTGTCCGCGATCTTCCGGCCGAGGGACCTGGCGACCGGCTCGGGGAGCTTCTTCACGGTCGCCCAGCCGAGCCCGTACAGCCCGTCGGCGATCTTGTCCTTCAGCGTGCTCACGATGCCGCCCCGCTTCCCCCGGCCGCCGCGGCGGCGTCCGCCTCCGCGGCCTCCCTGCGTACCGTCACGACCCGCTGCCCCAGGGTCACCGCCGAGCCGGCGGCGACGATCCAGAGCGCGATCGGGAGCAGCACGTCCACGCCGGGCACGCCGAAGGCGTGCAGGCCGGCGAGACCGGCGGCGACCAGCGAGATCACCAGGCGCTCGGCCCGCTCGATCAGGCCGTTCACCGCGACCGGCAGGCCGATCGACTCACCGCGCGCCTTGGTGTAGGAGACGACCTGGCCGCTCGCCAGGCAGAAGATCGACACCGCGCAGAGCACGTTGTCGTCACCCTGTCCCGCGTACCAGAGCGCGAAGCCGCCGAAGATCGCCCCGTCGGCGACCCGGTCGAGGGTCGAGTCGAGGAAGGCGCCCCAGCGGCTGGAGATCCCCGCCTGCCGCGCCATGTTGCCGTCGACGAGGTCGGAGAAGACGAAGAGCGTGATCACGATCGTGCCCCAGAAGAACTCGCCCCTGGGGAAGAAGACCAGTGCCCCGGCGACCACTCCCGCCGTGCCGATCAGCGTCACGGCGTCGGGGCTGACCCCCCGGCGGAGCAGAAACGCGGCGAACGGTGTGAGGACACGCGTAAAAAACGCACGCGCGTACTTGTTCAGCATGGCCTTCCCGAGGTTTCGGCGGGCCGCGCGGTCCTATGACCACCGGCTCACCCATCGTAGCCACGCGCGTCACCCCGCACGGGAGCGCACCCGTCCCGCCGCGTCGGGCCCCCCTTGGGGACCCCCGGTGTACGACGTATGGACGCGTCCCGGCGTCGGTGCAAAGCTCGAAGGAAGCACCCCGCGGGTCCGCCGGAGCAGCACCGCGACGCCGCTCCCCCGCGCCCGCTCTCACCTCACCGCCTCGCAGCCGGGAGGACCACCATGGGCGACAAGGCGCACACCCCCGCCGGAGCCGCCGGCAGGGCACCGACGGCCGACCGGCCCTCGGAGGTACGGAACGTGGTGCTGGTCGGCCACAGCGGATCGGGGAAGACGACCCTGGTCGAGGCGCTCGCCCAGACCGCCGGAGCGCTCGGGCGGCCCGGCCGGGTCGAGGACGGGGCGACCGTCTCCGACTACGACGAGATCGAGCACCGGCAGCACCGCTCCGTCCAGCTCTCCCTCGTCCCGGTCGGCTGGGACGGCTTCAAGATCAATCTGCTCGACACCCCCGGGTACGCCGACTTCGTCGGGGAGCTGAGGGCCGGTCTGCGCGCGGCGGACGCGGCCCTCTTCGTCGTCTCGGCCGCCCAGGAGGCCGACGCGGTCGCCGCCTCCACCCGGATGGTCTGGGAGGAGTGCGCGGCCGTCGGGATGCCCCGCGCGATCGTCGTCACCCACCTCGACACCGCCCGCACCGGCTTCGACGAGCTGACCGGCGTCTGCGCCGGGCTCTTCGGCCACGACGACCCCGACGCCGTCCTCCCCCTCTACCTGCCGGTGCACGGCACCGAGGGCGCGGACGGCCACGCCCCCGCGACCGGTCTGATCGGTCTCCTCTCGGAGCGGGTCTTCGACTACTCCACGGGCGAGCGGCGCGAGCTGCCGCCCGGTGAGACCGACCGCGATCTGATCGCCGGGGCGCGGGCCCGGCTCATCGAGGGGATCATCGCCGAGAGCGAGGACGAGTCGCTGATGGACCGCTACCTCGGCGGTGAGGAGATCGACTTCGGGACCCTCGTCGGCGACCTGGAGAAGGCGGTCGCCCGGGGCGGCTTCCACCCCGTGCTCGCCGCCGCGCCCGCCACCGGCGGCGGCAGCCAGGGCCTCGGCACCGTGGAGCTCCTGGAGCTGATCACCCGCGGCTTCCCCTCCCCCCTGGAGCACGAGCCGCCCGCCGTCACCACCCCCGCCGGAGAACCCCGGCCGGCGCTCGCCTGCGACCCCGACGGCCCGCTGGTCGCCGAGGTCGTGAAGACCGCCGCCGACCCCTACCAGGGCAGGATCTCGCTCGTCCGGGTCTTCTCCGGCACCCTGCGGCCCGACGAGACGGTGCACGTGTCCGGACACGGCCTCGCCGACCGCGGCCACGAGGACCACGACGTCGACGAACGGGTCGGCGCCCTCACCTCGCCCTTCGGCAAGCAGCAGCGGCCCATGGCGCACTGCGTGGCCGGGGACCTCGCGTGCGTGGCCCGGCTCGCCCGGGCCGAGACCGGCGACACCCTCTCCGCCAAGGACGACCCGCTGCTGATCGAACCGTGGTCGATGCCCGAGCCGCTGCTGCCGCTCGCCGTCGAGGCGCACGGCAAGGCCGACGAGGACCGGCTCTCGCAGGGCCTGGCCAAGGTGGTCGCCGAGGACCCGACGCTCCGCCTCGAACAGAACCAGGACACCGGCCAGGTCGTCCTGTGGTGCCTGGGGGAGGCCCATCAGGACGTCGTCCTGGAACGGCTGCGCGGCCGTTACGGGGTCCGCGTCGACGCCGTCCCGTACCGGGTGCCGCTGCGGGAGACCTTCGGCGCCCCCGCCTCGGGCCGCGGACGGCACGTCAAACAGTCCGGCGGACACGGCCAGTTCGCGATCTGCGAGATCGACGTCGAACCGCTCCCGCCGGGCAGCGGCATCGAGTTCGTCGACAAGGTCGTGGGCGGCGCCGTCCCCCGCCCGTTCATCGGCTCCGTCGAGAAGGGCGTACGGGCCCAGGCCGCGCGCGGTGTCTCCGCGGGCCACCCGCTGGTCGACGTCCGGGTCACCCTCAGGGACGGCAAGGCCCACTCGGTGGACTCCTCCGACGCCGCCTTCCAGACCGCGGGGGCGCTCGCCCTGCGCGAGGCGGCCGCGGAGGTCCCGGTGCACCTCCTGGAACCGGTCGCCGAGGTACGGGTGCTCGTCCCCGACGAGTACGTCGGCGCGGTGATGGGAGACCTGTCCGGCCGGCGCGGCCGGGTCGTCGGCACCGACCAGGCCGGACCGGGCCGCACGGTCGTCCGGGCCGAGGTGCCGGAGATCGAGATCGGGCGGTACGCCATCGACCTGCGGTCCGTCTCGCACGGCACCGGCCGCTTCGACCGCAGCTACGCCCGGCACGAACCGATGCCCCCTCAGCTCGCCGCACGTCTGCGCGAACAGACCGGAAAACGCCCCTAGTCGGCGCGCGGCGACCGGAACGGGCCGCAGTCTCCACGGCTTCCGGCCGCCGTCGTCCACAGCTTCCGGCCGCGGTTGTCCACAGCCGGTGACGCATACCACGCGGCCCGGTTACGCTGTGGTGCCCAGTCCGGAAGGTGTGCCGGGCGCGGCAGTCGGGAACAGCCCGCACAGGTACTCGCGGTGATGGGGGCGGAAGTGGCGATCGACGGTTTCGGACCGGGGGCACAGATCCCGCTGCAGGGCGGCAGCGGCCTGACCGGCGCGACGAACGCGCTGGCCTCGGCCGCGTACCGGGACAGCCCCCTGGAGACCATCCAGGAAGCCGACAACGAGCACTACAAGACCACGCTGAAGAAGGGGAAGTGGGAGAAGCTCTTCCGCCCCGACCTCGGCGAGGCGTTCTCCCGCGCCGTGCAGGTCCGCATGCTCGGCGGCGGCCGCAAGCCCCTCATCCAGTCCTTCGGCGCCGAACCGCAGCCGGTCGTCGAGCACTGCCTCGCCGCCACCCACATCCGCCGCCGCCGCGACATCAAGCTGACCCTGATCACCTTCTTCTGCGGTGTCCTCTTCCTGCCCGGCCTGCTGCTCTGGCTCGCCGTCATCCACCTGCGCCGCGCCGCCGCGGGCTCCGACAACAAGCGCACCAGCGCCGTCGGCACCGTCCTGCTCGTCGCCTTCGGCATCGTCGCCGCCCTCGTCCTCCTGCGCCTCCCCTGGGACGGCCTGCTGCCCAACTACCTGCGGGCCATGCTCATCGCCCCGGTCATCGGCTGGTACCTCGCCGGGCGGGTCTGCCTCAGCACGGCCGTCGACCTCCGCGACCGCTGGACCGGTCTGCTCAGCGGCGGGGGCGTCGGCGCCCACGTCCCCGGGTCCGTCCCCACGGACCCCGGCGAGAAGTCCGCGGAGGAGCTCCGCGTCAACCTGGAGAAGCTCTCCGCCGAGCAGCAGTCGAACGTGGTCTTCTACGCCGGAGGCAAGGGTGTCCTCGGCCTCGGCACGCGCTGGGGCAGCTGGACCCTGGCCGAGGAGCTGATCCCCCTCGACGGCCACGAGATGCACGACTTCCGCGCCTGGGACCTCGTCCGCAAGATCCACGACCAGCTCACCCTGCTGGAGCGGGGCTCCCTCAAGACCGGTTTCCCCAAGCCGACCGTGAAGCACTGGATCGTCTCCCCGGTCGGCGAGGGCGCCGACGAGGTCGCCCGCCCCGAGGGCGACAACATCGTCCACTTCCAGGTCAAGCCGCACGAGATACAGCGCATCTGCAACGAGCAGCAGTTCGGCGCCGGCAACCGCCACTACCTGGGCGTCCAGTTCACCCTCTGGGACGGGAACGTGGTGCTCACCATGATGGTCACCGTCACCTCGCTCCACCACACCCTGCGCATCGAGGTCACCGGCCACGCCCTCGGCCCCGTCCACGGCCTGTTCACCACCAAGCCCAAGGCGAAGACCAAGGAGGTCTCCAAGACCGTCCGCTTCTGGGAGACCAAGGAGATCGCGCAGCCGCTGCTCGGCACCGACGACATCGTCCGGCTCGCCGTCCGCGCCCCGCTCACCTGGTACCCGCCGGTCCTGGAGTTCCTCGGCGGCAAGATGAACCTGCCCGAGCCCTTCGGCCTCCGGCACGTCTGGGCCGGCCCGCTCTGGAAGAACCGCTTCATGGCCGACGACGCCCTCCGCATGGCCACCCCCGTGGTCCGCGCCGTCCACGCGGCGACCGTCCGCTTCCTCGACGCGCACAACGTGGACACCGAGCGCTTCACCAACCGCACCCTCTTCATGAGCGGGATGCTCCAGGAACCCGCCCCGCGGAAGGCCGACGTCTACGACGCCTGACCACCACCCCGCGCGTACGCGTACGGCCCCGGGGCGCGCGCCCCGGGGCCGTACGGACGAGGAGAAGGTCAGAGTGCGGCGGGCCAGGCGTCGGCCAGCATCTTGCGGGTGTCGGCGAGGAGCTGCGGAAGCACCTTGGTGTGGCCGACGACCGGCATGAAGTTGGTGTCGCCGCCCCAGCGCGGCACCACGTGCTGGTGCAGGTGCGCCGCGATCCCCGCGCCGGCCACCGCGCCCTGGTTCATGCCGATGTTGAAGCCGTGCGCGCCGGACGCCGCCCGCAGGGCGATCATCGCCCGCTTGGTGAAGTCGGCCAGTTCGGCCGTCTCCGCCGCGTCCAGGTCCGTGTAGTCGGCCACGTGCCGGTACGGGACGACCATCAGGTGCCCGCCGTTGTACGGGTACAGGTTGAGGACCGCGTACACGCTCGCGCCCCGGGCGATCACCAGCGCGTCCTCGTCCGACTTCGACGGGATCGAGCAGAACGGACAGCCGTCGTCGGCCCCCGGCCCGGTCGGCTTGTTCTCACCCTGGATGTACGCCATCCGATGAGGCGTCCACAGGCGCTGGAACGCGTCCGGCGCCCCCACTCCGATCTGCTGCTCCGGCTCAGTCGTCATGCTGTGCAGCATATTGCGTCGCCCGTTCGGAACGTGTCGGCGGGGCGAGGGAAGCCGCCCCGGGTGATCCTGATCCGATGAGCGCCAGGCCCTCGAAACCGCCCCGCCAGGAACGCTGGGACCACCGCATGGAGACGCCGCTCGCCGTGGCCTCGCTCGCCTACCTCGCGGGGTACGCGGTCCGGGTCCTCGCCCGCGACCACCTCCCGCGGCTCGGCGTGGACCTCTGCATCGGGGTCGTCATCGGCGCCTGGGCGGTCTTCGTCACCGACTACGTGGTCCGGCTCCGGCTCAGCGGCCTGCATCCGCTCCGTTTCGTCCGCACCCATCTCCTCGACACGGTCGTCCTCCTGCTGCCGCTGCTGCGCCCGGTCCGGATGGTCGCCCTCTACGACCGGGTCCAGCGCCGCCGGGGCCAGCCGCGGCTCAGCCTCTACGCCCGGGTGATGGTCTACTCCGGCCTCTCGGTCTCCCTGCTCGGCTTCACCGCCGCGCTCACCGTCTACCACCACGAGGCCGACGCCCCCGGCGCCACGATCGTCACCTTCGGGGACTCGGTCTGGTGGGCCTGCGCCACCCTGGCGACGGTCGGCTACGGCGACGTGGCCCCGGTGACCCCGATCGGCCGGGTGGTCGCGGTCGGCCTGATGGCCTGCGGCCTGGCGCTGCTCGGCGCGGTGACGGGTTCGTTCTCGTCCTGGCTGATCCAGGCCTTCACGCGGGAGGACGAGAAGGAGGGCCGGAACGGGGAGAGGCCCCCGGGGGGTTCCCCGGGGGCCTCCTGAAGCCGCGTCGGCCGTCAGACCTGGACGCGCTCCTCGACGATCTTGGCGATCTTGGCGATGGCCTCGTCGGCGGGGATGCCGTTCTCCTGCGAACCGTCGCGGTAGCGGAAGGAGACGGCGCCGGCGGCCATGTCCTCGTCACCCGCGATGATCATGAAGGGGACCTTCTGCTTCTGGGCGTTGCGGATCTTCTTCTGCATCCGGTCCGAGGAGGAGTCGACCTCCACACGCAGCCCCTGCTTCTTCGCCTTGGCGGCGAACTCCTGCAGGTACTCGACGTGCGCGTCGCCGATCGGGATGCCGGTGGCCTGGACCGGGGCCAGCCACGGCGGCATGGCGCCCGCGTAGTGCTCCAGGAGCACCGCGAAGAACCGCTCGATCGAGCCGAAGAGCGCGCGGTGGATCATGACCGGGCGCTGCTTGGTGCCGTCCGGGGCGGTGTACTCCAGGTCGAAGCGCTCCGGCAGGTTGAAGTCGAGCTGGACGGTCGACATCTGCCAGGTGCGGCCGATCGCGTCCCGCGCCTGCACCGAGATCTTCGGGCCGTAGAAGGCGGCGCCGCCCGGGTCGGGGGTGAGCGGCAGGCCCTGCTTCTCGGCGACCTGCTGGAGGACGGCGGTGGCCTCCTCCCACACCTCGTCGGAGCCGACGAACTTCTCCGGGTCCTTGGTCGACAGCTCCAGGTAGAAGTCGTTCAGACCGTAGTCGCGGAGCAGGTCGAGGACGAAGGTGAGGGTGCGGTCCAGCTCCTCCGCCATCTGCTCGCGGGTGCAGTAGATGTGCGCGTCGTCCTGGGTGAAGCCGCGGGCGCGGGTCAGACCGTGCACGACGCCGGACTTCTCGTACCGGTACACGGTGCCGAACTCGAACAGGCGCAGCGGCAGCTCACGGTAGGAGCGCCCGCGGGCGTCGAAGATCAGGTTGTGCATCGGACAGTTCATGGGCTTGAGGTAGTAGTCCACGCCCTCGTCGAGCTGCATGGGCGGGTACATGCCCTCGGCGTACCAGTCGAGGTGGCCGGACTTCTCGAAGAGCTTGCCCTTGGTCGCGTGCGGCGAGTAGACGAACTCGTAGCCCTCCTCCTCGTGCCGCTTGCGCGAGTAGTCCTCCATGACCCGGCGGATGATGCCGCCCTTGGGGTGGAAGACGGCGAGGCCGGAGCCGATCTCGTCCGGGACGGAGAAGAGGTCGAGCTCGTTGCCCAGCTTGCGGTGGTCGCGCTTCTCGGCCTCGGCGAGGAAGTCGAGGTGGGCCTTCAGCTCGTCCTTCGACGGCCACGCGGTGCCGTAGATGCGCTGGAGCATCGGGTTCTTCTCGCTGCCGCGCCAGTAGGCGGCCGCGTTCCGCATCAGCTTGAACGCCGGGATGTTCCGGGTGGTGGGCAGGTGGGGACCCCGGCAGAGGTCCTTCCAGCACAGCTCGCCGGTCTTGGCGTCCAGGTTGTCGTAGATGGTCAGCTCGCCGCCGCCCACCTCGACGTTCGCGCCGTCGTCGGTCGACGCGGAGCCCTTGATGCCGATGAGCTCCAGCTTGTACGGCTCGTCGGCGAGCTCCTCGCGGGCGGCCTCGTCGGAGACGACGCGGCGGGCGAACCGCTGCCCGCGCTTCTGGATCTCCTGCATCTTCTTCTCGACGGCCTTGAGGTCCTCGGGCGTGAACGGCTTCTCGACGTCGAAGTCGTAGTAGAAGCCGTCCCGGACCGGCGGGCCGATGCCCAGCTTGGCCTCGGGGAAGAGCTCCTGCACGGCCTGCGCCATGACGTGCGCGGTGGAGTGGCGCAGGATGTTCAGGCCGTCCTCGGAGCCGATCTCGACACCCTCGACGACATCGCCCTCGGCGAGCTCGTACGAGAGGTCCTTGAGCTCGCCCGCGACACGGGCGGCGATGACGGTGCGGTCGTCGGCGAACAGGGCGCCGGCCGTGGTACCCGCGCTCACCGTCCTCTCCTCGGGTCCTGAGGCGGTCGGGACGGTCACACGGACTTCGGACACGGGTACTCCATGTATCAGGGCGCTGACAGACACGAGGTGCCGGCGCCGGCGGCGCGCGGCAGAGACGAGGTGCCGCGTCCCCTCGATCTTACGGGCCCCGCCGCGCGCCGCTCACCCCGATTCGTCCGGCCCGCACGCCTCCTCGAAGAAGGCCGCGTCCTCCGCGGTCCCGTGGAGCGACTTCATCAGGCGGTCCCGCTCCGCCTCGTCCACCTGCACCGGGACCACCGCGGAGGGGTCGGCGAGGCGGCGGAAGCCGCCGCGGCTCTCCAGCCGGCCGACGAGCCGGATCGGGAGGCCGACGAGGTGGGCGTGGCCGGCGGTGCGGTACGCCTCCTCGTCGAGGGTGACCCGGACGTGGCCGACGTCGGCGCCGCCCAGCACCCGGAGCTTGACGGTGCCCTCGCCGCGCGGCCCGGAGCGGCGGAGCCGGACCACCGCGCCGGTGATCCGCACCGGGACGGAGGGCTCGTCGGTGAGGTACCGGGCGCTCGCCTCGCGCAGGGCGGGCAGGTCGCCCGGCGAGAACTCGACGGGCTCGGGCCGGACCGCGCAGCCGGCCGGGACACCGGCGGCCGGGGCCCAGGCGAGGGCGATGCGGGCGCCTTCCGTACCGCGGACGAGGGCGACGAGCGCCTCGGTGAGCTCGCGGCTGACGCCGGCCCCGACGGCGGAGTCGAAGGCGTCCATGCCCCCGGTGGCGCGCCGGTAGTCGACGGCCTCGCGGGCGGCGTGCAGGGCGTGGTGGAGCCGGACGGCGACGGGCCGGCCGGGCGGGACCGGCAGGAAGGCGGTGAGGGCGCGGCCGCCGGGGTCGGTCGCGACGACCACGGGTTCGAGGGCGGCCTGGGCCGCGGCGCGGTGCCGGGAGCCGTGGTAGCCGGCCCGGCCGCGCACGGCGAGGGCGCCGGCGAGGAGGACCTTGCGGGCGGCGGAGCGGAGCTGCTCCTGCACGGGCCAGGGGACGGTGCCGGCCGGGCCCGGGGGCACCTCGCGCCACCAGCGGATCTCGTCGCTGGGCACGGCGAGGCCGGTCAGGACCTCGCGGGCGGAGGGCGTGCCGCTGCGGGCGAGGGCGGTGAGGGCCTCGCCGATGAGGTCCTCGCTGTCGGGGAAGGCGAGGCTGTCGGGGACGAGGAGGCTGGTGCCGCCGCTCCCCGGCCCGCTGCCGGGCGGGGTCCAGCGGCCGTAGCGGCCGGCGGCGCCGCCGCGGCGCTGCCAGCCGTGACGGGCGAGGAGGGCGCCGAGGACGCGCGGGTCGACCCTGCCGGGGTCGGGCACGCCGTCGCCGGCGGTCCAGGGGCCGGCGGGGCCGGCGGCGGGGACGGGGTGGGCCCGGTAGGGCGGGGGTACGGGGGCCGGGCCGCGCCCGGCCCCGTCGCCCGTCCCGTGTCCGGAGTCGTCGATCGGTCGGTGCATCAAGGTCTCCCTCCCCGGCCGACCCGGGTCATGATCTCGCGGAGCGCCCGGTCGTCGAAGATCCGCGCCGTGGGGACGCGCACGGTGGTCCGGCGGCGTCCGGTGACCGGCTGCCCGGCCAAGTTCGTCCAGTAGCAGCAGTGCCGCAGGTCGAGTTGGTCATGGCTCGCCCTCAGCCAGTCCTCCGGGTCTCTCGGGACGATCATCACGACCAGGATCTTGTGGACCGCCACGGGGGTCCGGGCGAGCTTCACGAGGTGGTCGTTGTCGAGGGTGAAGGGAAAGGTGCTTCCCGTGGGGTGGGCGGGCAGTTGGTAGGTGCATTTGAGCTGCACCTTGATGGTGACCTCGTCGTCGACGGTGTGGCCGGGCGAGCCGTGGCTCACGTGCCAGTCGACGCCGTTGTCCGGGAAGGGCTGCGCGAGCGAGCAGCCCGCCGCGGCGGCGACGGCGTGCAGGTATCCCACCTGGAGGGTCTCCATGCAGGCGGTGGTGGCGAGTGAGCCGCGTGCCGGGGCCGCCCGCTGGGGCGGCAGCCCTCCCGACTCGGGCTGGGCGAGCGCCATGTGAACGTCCTTCCCCGTCACCAGTGTTGTCACCGGTCCGCGTACGCCGCAAACAGTGCGGGTATCACCGCTTCGGGGCAGGGGGTTGGCCATCTGCCGCGCGGGTGCGAGGAGTTCGGGTATGACGACGAACTGGTACGAAGGGCCCCTGGCCGCTTTCGACACGGAGACCACCGGAGTGGACGTCGAGGAGGACCGGATCGTGTCCGCGGCGCTGGTCGTCCAGGACACGGCGGGGGCGCGGCCGCGGGTGAGCCGCTGGCTGGTGAACCCGGGCGTCCCGGTGCCGGAAGGGGCCACGGCGGTGCACGGACTGACGGACGATCACCTCCAGCGCAACGGCCGGTGGCCGTCGCCGGTGATGGAGGAGCTGGGGCGTGCCCTGGCGGAGCAGAACGCGGCCGGCCGGCCGCTGGTGGTGATGAACGCGCCGTTCGACCTCACCATCCTGGACCGGGAGTTGAGGCGGCACCGGGCGTCGACGCTGGGCCGGTACCTGGAGCACACCTCGTTGTGCGTGCTCGATCCGCGGGTCCTGGACAAGCATCTGGACCGGTACCGCAAGGGCCGACGGACGCTGACGGACCTGTGCGCGCACTACGAGGTGGAACTGGAGGGGGCGCACGACGCGGCGGCGGACGCCACGGCCGCGCTGGAGGTGGTGCGCGCGGTGGGGCGGAGGTTCGCGTCCCGTCTGGAGCGGCTGTCGCCGGCGGAGCTGCACACCCTCCAGGCGGTGTGGCACGCGGCGCAGGCCCGGGGCCTCCAGGCGTGGTTCAGCCGGCAGGGGACGCCGGAGCTGGTGGATCCGGCGTGGCCGCTCCGTCCGGAGCTGCGGAAGGCGGCGTGAGCCGGGCCGGAAACGGCTGAGGCCGGTCTGTCGTGATGACGGACCGGCCTCTCCCGGTGGGCGATACTGGGATCGAACCAGTGACCCCTTCGGTGTGAACGAAGTGCTCTCCCGCTGAGCTAATCGCCCGGGAACGGGTTGAACCATACAGGGCTCGCGCGCCGGGCTCCAAATCCCTTCGGAGCGCGGGCGCGCGGGGCGGCGAGCCGCCGGACGCCGCGGAAGCGGTACCGGCACCGGTCCATGGGTCCGGTGCGGGTACTCGGGCGGGATCTGAGTAGCAGCGCGCATTCCCGGGGTGCGGGCGCGGCGCGACACTCCGGTCATGGACATGAGACTGCCCCCGGTCGAGGAGCTCCGGCTCGTCGACGTCGAGCTGGCCCGGCTCGACGCCCGTCGCGCCGAGCTGCTGGCCCGGAGGGCGTGGCTGCTGGGCGTGGTGCACTCCCCCGCCGGACGGGCGGCGGCGCCGTTCGGGGGCGGTGCGGCGCCGGCGGAGACCTCGCCGCGCGGGGCGCAGAACGTGCTGCTGACGCTGGGCGGGACCCTGCTGGCGATCGCGGCGCTGGCGTTCACGCTGGTGAGCTGGGGATCGATGGGCATCGCGGGGCGCTCGGCGGTGCTGCTGGCGGTGACCTCGGCGGCGCTGGCCGCGCCGGCGGTGCTGCTGCGCCGGGGGCTGGGGTCGACGGCGGAGGCGGTGGGCGCGCTGGGTCTCGTCCTGACGGTCCTGGACGCGTACGCGCTGCACCGGGTGGCGCTGCCGGGGACGGACGGGGCGGGGTACGCGGCGGTGGCCGCGGCCGTTCTGGCGGGGGTGTGGGCGGGGTACGGCGGGCTGCTGCGGGGGCTTCGGCTGCCGTTCCCGGCGGCGGTGGCCGCGGCGCAGCTCCCGCTGCCGCTGGGGGCGCTCGCGGCCGGCGCCGGTCCCGCCGTGGTGGCGTGGGCGGCGGTGCTGACCGTCGCGGCGGATCTGGTGGGGCCGGTGCGGCGGGCGGGGCTCGCGGTGCGGGTGACGGCGGGGGCGTCGGCCGGCGTCCTGGGGGCGTGGGCGCTGCTGACGGGCGCCTGGTTCTCGGCGACGGACCCGTGGACGGGGGCGCCTCTGCTGGCCGGCTGCGCCGCGCTGTGCCTGTACGCGGCGGGGGCTGCCCGCCCGGCGGCGCCCGCGCTCGCGGCGGTGGCGGGCCTGGCGGGGGTGGCCGCCGCGGGCGGGCCGGCGCGGGCCGCGCTGGCGGCGGAGTGGGCGGTGCCGGTGTACGTGGTGTGCGGTCTGGCCGTGGCGGCGCTGTGGCGTCCGCTCCCGGCCGTACGGATCCCGGACGGGGTGCGGGCCGGGTTCGGGTTCGCCGGGGGCGGGGTCGCGGCGCTGGGAGTGGTGTGGGCGCTGCCGCCGGTCCTGGGCGGGGTGCTCGGGCCGGCGGACCGGAGCGCGGGCGTCTGGTCCGGGGCGCACGCGGAGCCGCTGCTGGCCGGCTACCCGGCGACGGCGGCAGCGGTGCTGCTGCTCGCCGCCCTGGCGGCGGGCGCGACCGGGCGGCTGTGGGGGCGCTGGGGCGGGACGGTGCTCGGCTGGGCGCTGCTGATGGCGCTGCCGGTCGTCCTGGAGCTGTCGTACGCGGCCGGGCTCGCGGTCCGGCTGCTGGCGACGGGCGCGGCGCTGGCGCTCGCGGTGCGGCCCGCGCTCGCGGCGCGCGGCCTGCCGGAGCGGGCGGCGGCACCCCAGTCGGCGGCGGAGCGCCCGGAGGGCTTCTGGGGTGCGTCGTGGCCGGCCGGAGCGGTGGCGGCTCCGGTGGAGCCGGGTGCGCTGTTCGCCTGGACGGGTCTGGTGGCCGGGGCGGCGTCGGCGGGTTCGGCGCTTCTTCTCGCGCTGGACGTGCGGGCGGCGACCTTCGTGGTGCTGGGGGTGCTGCTCGGGCTGTTCGCGGCGGCGGCGGTGCTCGGCGCGGGGGCGGTGCGCGAGGCGGCAGCCGGTTCCGGGGTGCTCGCGGCGGCGGGCCTGGTGGGTGCGGGGGCCGCGGCGGCGGGGCTCGCCCCTTCCACGGCCGGTCTCGCGCTGCTCCTCGTCCCGGCGGGGGCGGCGGCGCTCGCGGCCCGGTTCCGGTCGGCGGCGGTCGAGGTGACGGGCGTGGCGGTGGGCGTGACGGCGCTGGCCCTCACGGCGTCGCGCCCTGCGGTTCTGGCCGCGGCGCTGGCCGCGGCGGGGCTCGTCGCGGCGGGCACGGCGCTGCGGCCGGAGCGGCGGCGGGCGGCTTCCTGCGTGGCGGGGGCGCTGTTCCTGGGTGCGGCCTGGGTGCGGCTCGCGGTCTGGGGCGTGACGGTCCCGGAGGCGTACACGCTGCCGGTGACGGTGCCGGCGCTGGTGGTCGGCCTGCTGCGGAGGCGGCGGGACCCCGCGGTCTCGTCCTGGGTGGCGTACGGGCCGGGTCTCGCGGCGACGCTGCTGCCGAGTCTGGCGGCGGTCTGGGCGGCGCCCTCCGGGGCGCGTCCGCTGCTCCTGGGGGCGGGGGCTCTGGTGGTGACGCTGCTGGGGGCGCGGTTCCGGCTCCAGGCGCCGCTGCTCCTGGGCGGGACGGTGCTGGCCCTGGTGGGGCTGCACGAGCTGGCGCCGTACGCGGTGCGGCTGGTCGGTGCGCTGCCGCGGTGGCTGCCGCCGGCGGCGGCGGGGCTGCTGCTGCTCGCCGTGGGGGCGACGTACGAGCGGCGGCTGCGGGAGGCGCGGCTACTGCGGGAGCGGCTGGCCCGGATGCGGTGAGCGGGAACGCGCCGAGGGCCCGGAGACGGTGATCGTCTCCGGGCCCTCGGTCCGGGTGGTGGGCGATACTGGGTTCGAACCAGTGACCCCTTCGGTGTGAACGAAGTGCTCTCCCACTGAGCTAATCGCCCGGGCGCACCGCAAACATTACCGCATGTCAGCGGGGCTCCCGAACCACCCCGGGGTCACTCTTCGATCTTCCAGGGCATGACGATGCCGAACTTCCAGAGGTACCAGCCGCACAGCGCGGCGATGATCACCACGCCGATGACGGTGAGGGTGATGTTCCGGCGGCGGACCTTGGGGTCGAGGGCGCGCTGGGCGGCCTCGGTGACCTTGCGCTTGGTCCAGCGCAGGACGATCTGTGCCCAGACGAACTCGGTCGCCCAGATCGCCATGCCCGCGAAGATCACGAGCCAGCCGGGGCCGGGGAAGACGAGCATGAGGATGCCCGCCACGATCACGGCGAGTCCGACGATGAAGACGCCGACCTGCCAGCTCAGATGCAGCCCCCGTCGGGACTTGATGAACTCCGGTGCTCGGGATCCCAGTTCGGCCTGGCCGTCGCTCTGGGACTCGGGGGCGCGCTCGTCACTCTCCGCATGCATGGAGCCAATTTACCCGACACACCAGCCCCACCGGTATGGCGGTATTACCCAAAGTTACATACCGCCGTCCGAGCTACCTGAACGGCCACAAAACCGACAGAGGGGTTTACAACGACACCGGAGGTGGCATGTCGATTTCGCTGACGTGCGAATCCCCGAGCGCACACTGAGCGAAAGGCCCTGGCGCTTATGAACACCGTGGTGAGCTGCGAGCTGCACCTGCGCCTCGTCGTGTCGAGCGAGTCCTCACTGCCTGTACCCGCGGGCCTGCGGTATGACACGGCGGATCCGTACGCCGTGCACGCCACCTTCCACACCGGAGCCGAGGAGACGGTCGAGTGGGTCTTCGCCCGCGACCTTCTCGCCGAGGGGCTGCACCGGCCCACCGGCACCGGCGACGTCCGGGTCTGGCCGTCCCGTAGTCACGGCCAGGGCGTCGTCTGCATCGCCTTGAGCTCGCCCGAGGGCGAGGCCCTGCTAGAAGCCCCGGCGAGGGCCCTGGAGTCGTTCCTCAAGCGGACCGACGCCGCCGTGCCACCGGGCACCGAGCACCGTCACTTCGACCTCGATACCGAGCTCTCCCACATCCTGGCCGACAGCTGAGCCAGGCCACAGGCCGTACGGCGCCGTCTTAACTCGGGGAGACGGCGCCGCGCGGACAGTCGCACAGCACGACTTCCGGCGCCCCCACCGCGCAGCCGGCGCGGTGACGGGCGCCGTCGCGCTTTTCCGGGGCGCGCTAGAGTCGTCGCCAATCCGCGGGCGCCCGCCCACGGCCGGCCAGGGAGCGAAGCGTGCTCATCCCCCACGACACCCGGATCGCCCTCGACACCGTCGTCGATCTGATGAACACCGCCGCGCAGGGCGACCGTGAGGACACGCTCCCGGACCTCGCCGCGCTGGGCGTCTTCGTGCGCGAGCACCGGATCAGCGGCGTGGGCGACCTGGACGCGGAGGACCTGCGGGCGGTCCGCGAGGTGCGCGAGCGCTTCGCCGCGGTCTTCTCCGCCCCCGACGCCAGGATCGCCGCCCCGCTGATCAACCAGCTGGTGGCCGCCGCGGGCACGACCCCGCAGCTCACCGACCACGACGGCTACGACTGGCACGTGCACTACTTCGCGCCGGGCGCCTCGGTCGCCGACCACCTGGCCGCCGACTGCGGAATGGCGCTCGCCTTCATCGTGGTCGCGGGCGAGCGCGAGCGGCTGCGCCGGTGCGAGGCGCCGGACTGCGGCCGGGCCTTCGTCGACCTCTCCCGCAACCGGTCCCGCCGCTACTGCGACAGCCGCACCTGCGGCAACCGCCTCCACGTGGCCGCCTACCGGGCCCGCCGCAGGGAGGCCGCCGGCTGATCCCGCGCGGCGCCGCGACCGCGCGGCGCCTCACAGGACGTAGAGATCGTGCAGGGCCGCCATGAGGAGCAGGGCCCCGATCACCGCCAGGAAGATCATCAGCGGCGGCTGCGACAGCGCGAAGAGACAGCCCCTCGGTTCGTCCGCCGGAGGGTCGGCGGCGGGGACGGACTCGGCGGAGGCGGGGACGGTTTCCCGCGAGGTATCCAGCATCTCGGGGGGATGATGGCGCACCCCGCGGGTCCGGAAGGCCGAAAACCTTCGTACCGCGGGGCGGTTCATCCCTTCCCGTGGATCTCCGGATCACCGCCTGGTCGCGGCCCGGCAGGCAACGGCCAGAAGCGGTCAGATTCCGTGCTTCTTCAGAATCGCCTCGATGTCGCTGAAGTCCTCCGAGGCCGTGCCGGAGGAGGAGGCGCCGGCGGACGACGCCTGACCGGAGGCGGGCCGGGCGAGGGCCTCCCTGGGCCGGGCCGGGGCGGAGGCCCCGGGGGCGACCGCCGCGGGCTCCGCTCCCCCGGCCGCCGCCTTCCGGCCACCCCGGCGCCGCTCGACGCCCCGGGTGGTCAGCAGCAGCAGCCAGGCCAGGCCGAGCACACCGAAGCCGACCCAGGCGACCGGGCTGAAGACGGTGTCGAAGGCCCACTCGACGGCTCCGGTCATCACCAGGCCGAGCGGCACCAGCGCCCAGGCGGCGATCCGCGTCGCGGACAGGTACTTCTTGCGGTAGGCCGTGATCGCGGCGATCCCCAGGCCCGCCGCGGACACCGCGGAGCAGATGGTCTCGGCGAGCATGCGATCCTCCAGGTCCCGGGTGATACGTCCCTTCCATCCTGCACCGCACCTGCCGCCGGAGGCCACGCCCCCGGGCCGGTCTCAGGGAGATCTCCGGGTCTTCCCGCACGGGATCTCCTCCTCAGGTCCCGGTCGGGACCGGCCGAGGTGCCGATGCCGGGCCGGCGGCGCGCGGCTGGAAGACTGCCGGTCATGACTGACTCCACCACCGCAGCCTCCCCGGCCCCCGTCGTCCTGGAGGCCTGGTTCGACCTCCAGTGCCCGGACTGCTTCCAGGCCCTCGACGACGTCCACGCCCTGCGCGAGAAGTACGGCGACCGGCTCGACGTACAGCTGCGCCACTTCCCGCTGACCAAGAACAAGCACGCCTACGCCGCCGCCCAGGCCGCCGAGGAGGCGGCCGACCAGGGGCGGGGCTGGGCGTACACGGAGGCGCTGCTGGCCCGGACGGCCGAGCTGGCCGACCGGGGCGAGCCCGTCCTGCTGGAGGTGGCCGGCGACCTCGGCCTGGACGCCGAGGAGTTCGACACCGCGCTGATCGACGGCCGGCACCTGCTCACCGTCGACGCCGACCAGGCCGAGGGCCAGGCCCTCAAGATCACCGGCACCCCGACGTACCTCATCGGCGGCGAGCGCCTCGACGGCGGCAAGAGCCAGGAGGGGCTGCGGGCCCGGATCGAGGAGATCGCCGACCGCCTGCTGGCCGGCTGACCTCGCGCACCGGGCGACCCCTCAGACCAGCGGCTTGGCGCTGTTGACGTACGTCGTGCGGTAGCCGAGCGATGCGTACAGGCGGACCGCCGGGGTGTTGTCGGCGAAGACGTGCAGGCCCAGCAGGGTCTGCCCGGCCTCCCGGGTCATGCGCTCGGCCAGGAGCATCAGCGCCCGGCCGTAGCCCCTGCCGCGCACCTCCGCGTCGACCTCGACGCGGTAGACGTAGCCGGCGCTCACACCCGGCTCCAGCTCCCGCACCCCGGTCCAGACGTGCCCCACGACCCGGCCGTCGAGGACGGCCACCCGGATCGCGGTGCCCGGGGTGGCGAGTCCCGCGGACAGCAGCTCGCGGTGGCTTGCCTCGGCCTTGGCGCGGGCCTGCTCCTCCGGGACACCGCGCTCCATCCAGCTGAGGGCGAAGGACTCCCTGGCCTCCGCCTCCCACCCGGCGAACTCCTCGTCCGTCATCGGACGCGTCAGGACCCCGGCCGGCGCCGCGTGCTCGCCGCCGGCCGCCTCCTTCACCATGTTCCGGCTGCGCTCGGTGTAGCCGAGGGCGCGGGCCAGGGAGAGGGCGGGGGCGGCGTCGGCGGGTACGGATATCCCGATCTCCGAGCAGCCCCAGCCGCGCAGCACCTCCTCGGCGGCGAGCGCGGCGACGGTGCCGCGGCCGCGGCCGCGGTCCGGTTCGTCGACCCGGAGCCGTTCGATCACTCCCGCCGCGGCCCCGAACTGGGGGTCGGTGGCGAGGTGGACGGAGCCGACCCGGCGGCTGTTCACGCAGATGTCGTAGGCGCGGGACCGGCCGCCGCCGGCGGAGTGCTGGAGCGGCTCGGACGGCCGCAGGGTGGTGGTCATCACGGGTGTTCTACCCAACGCGGAGACGCCCGTCATCCGGATTCAGCCGAGCTTCGGGTCCCGGTCGGCGGCGGCCCGCTTCTCGAAGATCCGCATGGCCTCGGCGGTGACCGGGCCGGGGGCGGCGGCGAGTTCGCGGTCGTCCACGCGGTGGACGGCCTGCACGTCGCGCAGGGTGGAGGTGAGGAAGATCTCGTCCGCGGTCTCCAGCACGTCGAGCGGCAGATCGGTCTCGACGGCGCCGGTCCACTCGGCGGCGAGGGCGCGGGTGATGCCGGCGAGGCAGCCGGAGGAGACGGGCGGGGTGTGGATCCGGCCGTCGATCACGACGAACACGTTGGAGCCGGTGCCCTCGCAGAGGCGGCCGACGGTGTTGCCGAAGAGCGCCTCGGTGGCGCCCCGCTCCTTCGCCCGGGCGAGGGCGACCACGTTCTCGGCGTACGAGGTGGTCTTCAGGCCCGTGAGGGCGCCGCGCTCGTTGCGGGTCCAGGGGACGGTGACCACGGCGGTGGTGTCGGGGCGGCGGGAGGTCTCGCCGACCGCGACGACCAGGCCCGGGCCGGCGTCGCCGCGCTCCGAGCCGAGCGGGGAGAGGCCGCCGGTGTAGGTGATGCGGAGCCGGCCGAGCTCCATCGGGTTGGCCTCCAGGACGGCGGCGCAGGCCCGGCGGACCTCGTCGAGGTCGGGGTCGGGCAGACCGAGGCCCCGCGCGGAACGGGTGAGCCGCTCCAGATGGAGGGTGAGAGCGAACGTTTCACCGCGTTCGGCCTTGACGGTCTCGAAGATGCCGTCGCCGACGGTCAGCCCGTGGTCCAGGACGGAGACCCGGGCGGTCTCCTCGTCGTACAGCCCGCCGTTGACCCACAGTTTCATCGAGAGATGGCCTTTCCGCTCGCCCCTGGGACGTCCTCGTCCGGAGCGCCCGACTCGTAGGCGCCCGACGCTATCGCGACCAGCCTGGCCGCCTTCAGCTCGGTCTCCTCCCACTCCCGCTCGGGGTCGGAGCCCCAGGTGATCCCGGCGCCGGTGCCGAAGCGCAGGAGTCCGGGCCCGCGGTCGATCCAGAAGGTGCGGATGCCGACGGCCAGCTCGCCGTGGCCGCTGTCGGCGGCCACCCAGCCGACGCCGCCGCAGTACGGGCCGCGGGGCGCGGTCTCCAGCGCCTCGATGATCCGCAGGGCGCTGGACTTGGGGGCGCCGGTGACGGAGCCGGGCGGGAAGGTGGCGGCGAGCAGTTCGGGCCAGCCCGCGTCCTCGCGCAGCACCCCCCCGACGGTGGAGACGAGGTGGACGAGGCCGGGGTGCTCCTCGATCTCGCAGAGGGCGGGGACCGTGACGGAGCCGGTCTCGCAGACGCGCCCGAGGTCGTTGCGGACCAGGTCCACGATCATCACGTTCTCGGCGTGGTCCTTGGGCAGGAGGTCGGCGGCGGTGCGGCCGGTGCCCTTGATGGGACCCGAGGAGACCCGGCCGCCCTCGCGCCGCAGGTACAGCTCGGGCGAGGCGGTGGCCAGCTCCACGCCGTGCGCGGGCAGCCGGATCGTCCCGGCGTACGGGGCGGGGTTGCCGGCCGCGAGCAGCGCGGTGAGGGCGTCGACGTCGGCGCCGGCCGGGTCGGGCAGCGGCGCGCTCATCACCCGGCAGAGGTTCGCCTGGTAGACCTCGCCGCGCGCGATGTGCTCGCGTATTTTCCGTACGCCCTCGGTGTACGCGGCGCGGTCGAGCGACGACGTCCAGTCACCGGGGCGGGGCCCGGACCACGCGCCGGGGACGGCGGCGGGCACCGGGGCGCGGCGGACGTCGCCGAAGCGGGCGCAGGTCAGCCGCCCCTCGAAATCGGCGCAGACGGCCCAGAAGCCGGCGGAGTCCAGCGCCTCGGGGTCGTGGGTGACGTCCCGGAGGTCGGTCGCGACGAGGCCGCCGAAGCGGGCCAGGGGGGCAAGGTCGTACACGGATCGAGTCTAGGTCGGCGGGAGCGGGGGCAGGGGCCAGCGCGTGAGGGGGCTCCGCGTCGCCCCGGGGACACGGCGGGTGAACGGCTGTACGGACCTCCGCGCGGCTCCGCCGGGCGCCGCGAAGGGCGTGCAGGTCAGCACGCTGCGGAAACGCGTTTTTGTACTGGCCCGGGAATCCGCTAGAGTTCAACACGTCGCCGGGACGCGCAAGCGGGCCGGAAACGACAAGCGGACGTGGCTCAGTTGGTAGAGCATCACCTTGCCAAGGTGAGGGTCGCGAGTTCGAATCTCGTCGTCCGCTCGATGTGGGGGATCTTCCCGAACCCCCGTATTCACTCCTGGTGGAGTGGCCGAGAGGCGAGGCAACGGCCTGCAAAGCCGTCTACACGGGTTCAAATCCCGTCTCCACCTCCAAGGACGATTAGCTCAGCGGGAGAGCGCTTCCCTGACACGGAAGAGGTCACTGGTTCAATCCCAGTATCGTCCACTGGACCCCCGGGTCCTGGATCTTCGGATCCCCGCGCGATTAGCTCAGCGGGAGAGCGCTTCCCTGACACGGAAGAGGTCACTGGTTCAATCCCAGTATCGCGCACCACATCT
>NZ_JBIAMB010000024.1:26974-102691 GCF_042873895.1 Streptomyces sp. NPDC004435
CTCTCGCACCCCCGGGTGCGTCCCGCGCGATTAGCTCAGCGGGAGAGCGCTTCCCTGACACGGAAGAGGTCACTGGTTCAATCCCAGTATCGCGCACCACGCCTCTCGCACCCCCGGGTGCGTCCCGCGCGATTAGCTCAGCGGGAGAGCGCTTCCCTGACACGGAAGAGGTCACTGGTTCAATCCCAGTATCGCGCACAGGAAGACGAAGCCCCCGGCCATCACGGCCGGGGGCTTCGTCGTGCGCGAGGGTGGGTGGGCATGCGCCGGCCCCGGAGCCGTACGGGACGGATCCGGGGCGGAGGCGGGGCTCAGGAGGAGAAGAGCATCCGGCCGAAGCCGCGCGGGCGGTGATGACCGTGGTGGCCGCCGTGCGGGGCACCCCAGGCGGGAGTGGCCGGGGCGGCCTGGGCCGGGTACGCGGCCGGCGGGGCGGGCGGGGCCTGCCACTGGGACTCCAGGCGGGTCAGGGCCTCCAGCTCGCCGTAGTCCAGGAAGATCCCGCGGCAGCCGCTGCACTGCTCGATCTGGACGCCGTTGCGGTTGTACGTGTGCATCGCCGCGTGACACTTGGGACACTGCATGCTCGGCTCAACTCCCTGCCGTTGCCGTTCGAATGATGACCTCACTTTATGGGGACGCGGCCGGGGCGGGGGCGGTTCGGGTGTCCGCGATCCTGGCGCAGGTGTCGATCATCACGCCCTCGACCTCGTCGAGTTCGCGGCCCTCCGCCGTGGACTTGGCGAGCGCCAGCGCGGCGGTCTGCACCGTCAGGGCCCTGGCCGGCCGGTCGAGCCGCGCCCACGGGTCCGCGCCGCAGGCCGGGCCGCCGGCCGCCTCGTACGCGCCGAGGAACCGCGACCACACCCCGGCCGGGAGCAGGCCGGCCGCGAACCAGGCGGCGGGGCGCGCCAGGTCCCAGGCGGGGTCGCCGAGTCCGGCGTCGTCGACGTCGATGAGGAGCCAGTCGCCGCGGAAGTCCCGGACGAGCTGGCCGAGATGGAAGTCGCCGTGGCACAGGTACGCGCGCGTGGCCCCCGTTCCGGGGGCGACCGGTGTGGCGGTGACGGTCCGCCAGGCCGCGAGGACGGTGGCCGTGGCCGGATGGTGCCCGGCGGTGCGGAGCATCCGGCCGACGGCCAGGGCGGCCTTCTCCGGGGCGCGCATCGCGGGCAGCGGTCCCGCGGGCCCGGCCGGCGGCGGGGTGCGGTGGAGCAGGGCGAGGAGGCGGGCGGCCTCCTCCCAGGGCGCGGCGTCGGGATCCGCCGGGTCGACCGGCGGGCCGTACGGCCAGACCGTCACCGGCCGGCCGGCCACGCGCTCCCGGCGGGGGCCCGGCACCGGCGGGAGGAGTATCCGGCCGAGGTCCGGGTCGGCGGCGAGGGCGAGTCGGGCCGTGTGCGGGCCGTCGTCGATGCCGGGCGCGTGCGCCTTGGCGACGACGCCGCCGTGGCGTACGACGGTCCCGTCCTCCCGGTCCGCCAGGACCCGTATCTCCCCGGGGTCGCACCGGCAGGCCGCGCCGGAATGCACGGCGGCGCCGGCGATCCGGGCGAGCTCCCCCGGCACGTCGGCGTCCGAAGGCCGGGGACCCTGATGCGGGATCTCTGCGTCCATCCGGCGAGCGTACGCGGCACGCGGGAGGGGCCGGGCACGCGGAGGGGCCGGTCGGCTCCCCGGCCGACCGGCCCCTGCGCTGTCGTCCGCCGCACCCCCGTCCCCACGGGGCTGTCGGCCGATGTCCCCGACCCGGGCCGCTCTCCCGGGTCCGGGGCGCCGCTCAGCGCCCCAGCATCACGCCCACGGACGACGCCTGTGTGACCACCGCTTCCCAGCCGCCGAAGACGACCACGAGCAGGGCCGCGAGAGGAAGGACCATGGCGGTGGCCACCAGGGGGTGACGGCGTCCCGCGGGGCGGGGGGTCGACCGGTGTGCCGTGAAGGCCATGGTCCTCTCCTGTCGATCTCTGTCGCTGCGATGGATTTCGGTGCGGTGGGCGCGTATTCCTCGGGGGACGAGAGTCGCGCCCACCGCATGACCTCAACATTAGGGAGCCGGGGCGGCCGGGGCGTCATGCCCGCGTACCGGCTTGCTGGCCTACGGGAGGATGACGCCGCCCCTCCCGGAGTACTCCCCTGGGTGGAGACGGGGGCGCGCGGGTGGGGGACCTCCCTGAGGGGGCGCCCCCCGTGACATGGGTCACGTGCGGTGGAGGGCGGGGCGGGAAGAAGGGTGCGGGGGCGGGCCGGTGGCGGGCGCGGGGCGGCGGGAGTTGCCGGACGGGATCGTCAAGTGAGCAGGAGGGGAAGGGCGTTGAGGGGGAGGTTCGGTGCGGGGTGGGGCCGTCGTAGCCCTCAGCACTGACAATCGATGCCGGCGGGAGGGCGCGGCCTATGAGCGCCCGGGGGCGGCACTACGTAAGCTGTGCCACGTCGAACGGACGAGGGGACGGACATGGCGATGATGCGGCTCCGGCGCGAGGACCCGCGGATCGTCGGGGCGTTCCGGCTCCACCGCAGGCTGGGCGCCGGAGGGATGGGGGTCGTGTACCTCGGCTCCGACCGGCGCGGTCAGCGGGTGGCCCTGAAGGTGATCCGGCCCGATCTGGCCGAGGACCAGGAGTTCCGGTCGCGGTTCGCCCGCGAGGTGTCGGCGGCCCGGCGGATCAGGGGCGGCTGCACCGCCCGGCTGGTCGCCGCCGATCTGGACGCCGAGCGGCCCTGGTTCGCCACCCAGTACGTGCCCGGCCCCTCGCTGCACGACCGGGTCGCCGAGGAGGGTCCGCTGCGGGCCGCCGACGTGGCGTCGATCGGCGCCGCGCTCTCCGAGGGCCTGGTCGCCGTCCACGAGGCCGGGGTCGTGCACCGCGACCTGAAGCCGTCGAACATCCTGCTCTCCCCCAAGGGTCCCCGCATCATCGACTTCGGGATCGCCTGGGCCACCGGGGCGAGCACCCTCACCCACGTCGGGACCGCCGTGGGATCGCCGGGCTTCCTCGCGCCCGAGCAGGTGCGGGGCGCCGCCGTCACCCCGGCGACCGACGTCTTCTCGCTCGGCGCCACCCTCGCGTACGCCTCGATGGGCGACTCCCCCTTCGGGCACGGGAGTTCCGAGGTGATGCTCTACCGCGTGGTGCACGAGGAGGCGCAGCTCCAGGGCGTGCCGGACGCGCTCGCGCCGCTGATCCGGGCCTGTCTGGCGAAGGACCCGGAGGACCGGCCCAGCACGCTCCAGCTGTCGATGCGGCTGAAGGAGATCGCCGCCCGCGAGGCGCAGGGGCTCCCGGCCGCCCGGCCACCGGCCCCGCGCGAGCGGATGGAGGAGCGCGGCACGCTGCGGCCGACCGAGCGGTACACGGAGCGGGACGCGCCGGGCCGGGAGCCCGAGCGCCCCGCCTCCCGGGGCCGCGGATCCGGGCCGTCCTCGCGGCCCTCGGCGCCCGCCCGTACCGGCGGCGGCTCCCGCAACCCGCAGTCGCGGCCGGGCACCCGCCCCGGGAACCGGACGACGTCCACCGGCCGTCGCCCGGCCAATCCGCGACTGCTGCGCCAGCGGCTCGTCGTCTTCGTGGTGGTGACGCTGGTGGTGGCCCTGGGCATCGCCGCCGCCCAGGCGCTCCAGGGCTGACCCCTACGCCTCCGGGCGGCCCGCCGTCACCGCGTAGAAGGCGACGGCCGCCGCCGCGCCGACGTTGAGCGAGTCGACGCCGTGGGCCATCGGGATGCGGACCCACTCGTCGGCCGCGCGCAGCGCCTGGGTGGAGAGTCCCTCGCCCTCCGCGCCGAGCATCAGGGCGACCCGGTCGAGCTTGTGCGGGGCGGCCTCGTCCATGGAGGTGGCCTTCTCCGCGGGAGTGAGGGCGAGGAGCTTGAAGCCCGCCTCCCGTACCGCCTCGAGACCGCGCGGCCAGGTGTCCAGGCGGGCGTACGGGACGGAGAAGACGGCGCCCATGGAGACCTTCACCGAGCGGCGGTAGAGGGGGTCGGCGCAGTCCGGGGAGAGCAGCACGGCGTCCATGCCGAGGGCGGCGGCGCTGCGGAAGATCGCGCCGATGTTGGTGTGGTCGTTGACCGACTCCATGACTGCGACCCGGCGGGCGCCGGCGAGGAGTTCGGCGGCCTCCGGGAGCGGCTTGCGCTGCATGGAGGCGAGGGCGCCGCGGTGCACGTGGTAGCCGGTGACGCGTTCGGCGAGGTCGGGCTGGATCGCGTACACCGGGGCGGGCACCTCGTCGATGACGTCGCGCATGACGTCGACCCACTTGGCGGAGAGCAGCATCGACCGCATCTCGTAACCGGCCTGCTTGGCGCGGCGGATGACCTTCTCGCCCTCGGCGATGAAGAGGCCCTCGGCGGGTTCGCGGCGGCGGCGCAGCTCCACGTCGGTCAGGCCGGTGTAGTCGCTCAGGCGGGGGTCGTCGGGGTCGGTGATCGTGATGAGTTCGGCCACGGGGTGATACTGCCTTGTCCGGGGTGTGGTGCCAATGCGTGGGACGGGCGGCGGTCGCCGCCGCCCGTCACCGCGCTCCTTCGGTGGGTGTCAGTGGGTGAGCTTGCCGGGTCCCTCCGCCACCACGGGGCCGATGACGATGACGGCCGGCGGGCGGACCTCCTCGGCCTTCACGATCTCGGCGACGGTGGCGAGGGTGGCGTCCACCCGGCGCTGGGCCGCGGTGGTGCCCTCCTGGACGAGGGCGAGCGGGGTGTCGGGAGCCTTCCCGTGGGCGACGAGCGCCTCGGCGATCTTCCCTATCTTGTCGACGCCCATGAGGATCACCAGGGTGCCGGTCAGCTTGGCCAGCGAGGCCCAGTCGACGAGCGAGCGCGGGTCGTCGGGGCCGACGTGGCCGCTGACCACGGTGAACTCGTGGGCGACGCCGCGGTGGGTGACGGGGATGCCGGCGGCGCCGGGGACCGAGATGGAGCTGGAGATGCCGGGCACGACGGTGCAGGCGATGCCCTCGGCGGCGAGCGCCTGGGCCTCCTCCATGCCCCGGCCGAAGACGAACGGGTCGCCGCCCTTGAGGCGGACCACCGACTTCCCGGCCTTGGCGTGCTCGATCAGCGCGTTGTTGATGGCCTCCTGGGCCATGAAGCGGCCGTACGGGATCTTCGCCGCGTCGATCACCTCGACGTGCGGCGGGAGCTCGTCCAGGAGGTCGCGGGGGCCGAGCCGGTCGGCGATGACGACGTCGGCCTCGGCGAGCAGCCGGCGGCCTCGGACGGTGATGAGGTCCGGGTCGCCGGGGCCGCCGCCGACGAGGGCGACGAAGGGGGTGCGGGCGCGCCGGGCGGGGGCGGCGAGGGAGCCGTCGCGCAGGCCCTCCAGGATCGCGTCCCGGACGGCGGCCGAGCGGCGCGGGTCGTGGCCGGTGAGGACGGCGACGGTGACGCCGTCGCCGCGGCCGGTGGCCGGGGTCCAGGCGGTGGCGGCCTCGGCGTCGTCGGAGCGGACGCACCAGACGCGGGCGCGCTCGGCCTCGGCGGAGGCGGCGGCGTTGGCGGCCGGGTCGGTGGTGGCGACGAGCGCGTACCAGGCGTCGGTCAGGTCGCCGTCCTCGTACCGGCGGCGGACCCAGGTGATCTCGCCGGTCTCGGCCATGGCCTCCACGGAGGGGGTCGCGGACGGGGAGATCAGGGTGATGTCGGCGCCGGCGGCGATGAGGGCGGGCAGGCGGCGCTGGGCGACCGTGCCGCCGCCGAGGACGACGACGCGCCGGCCGGCGAGGCGGAGGCCGACGGGATAGGCGGGGTGCGCGGCGGGCTCGACGTGCTGGGCCATGTGCGGGCGGCTCCTCGGACGGTGCTGGGGCCTGTCCGACCGTTCGCGTCGGATCAGGCCGGGCTGTTCGGCGCGTGCGACCGGGGTGCGGCGGGGACGCCTTCGTAGCGGAGCTACCGGGGCGTCCCGGCCGTGCACCGGGCGTGCGTGCCGGGCGGGCCGGACCCGACGGGAACGATCGGGCAGGCCCTCCAGGGCCGCTGCGGCGGTGAAGCGGCTGGTGGGCGGGCGTACGGCCCGGTCACCACGATATCGGTGACACGACAGGGGCACCCTGTGACCCTCGTCCCTGAGGGGTTCCCCCGGGGCGGGGTGGGGGAGCCGGACGCGGTGCCGGGACGGGGGGCAAGCACGGCGCGGCCCCGGTGCCGCCGCCCCCGTCGTGGGGAGGCGGCGCCGGGGCCGTACGGACTACTTCTCGGTGACGCCCGCGGAGTCGAAGGTCGCGACCTCGTGCATGGCGCGGGCCGCGCTCTGCACCAGCGGGAGGGCCAGCAGGGCGCCGGTGCCCTCGCCGAGGCGGAGGTCGAGGTCGACCAGCGGGCGCAGGCCCAGCTTGTTGAGCGCGGCCACGTGGCCGGGCTCGGCGCTGCGGTGGCCCGCGATGCAGGCGGCCAGCGACTCGGGGGCGATGGCGCGGGCGACCAGGGCGGCCGCGCCGGTGGAGACGCCGTCGAGGATCACCGGGGTGCGCAGCGAGGCGGCGCCCAGGATGAAGCCGACGAGGGCCGCGTGCTCCAGGCCGCCGATCCGCGACAGGACGCCGATCGGGTCCTTCGGGTCCGGCTTGTGCAGGTCGAGGGCGCGGCGGACCACGTCGACCTTGCGGGCGTGGGTCTCGTCGTTGATGCCGGTGCCGCGGCCGGTGACCTCGGCCGGGTCGACGCCGGTGAAGACGGAGATCAGGGCGGCGGACGCGGTGGTGTTCGCGATGCCCATCTCGCCGGTGAGGAGCGCCTTGTTCCCGGCCGCGACCAGGTCGCGGGCGGTCTCGATGCCGACCTCGATGGCGGCGATCGTCTCCTCGTGGGTCATCGCGAGGCCGGTGGTGAAGTCGCCGGTGCCGGCGCGCACCTTGCGGGGCAGCAGCCCCGGGGTGGCGGGCAGCTCGGTGGCGACGCCCACGTCGATGACGCAGACCTCGGCGCCGACCTGGTTGGCGAAGGCGTTGCAGACCGCTCCCCCGCCGAGGAAGTTGGCCACCATCTGGCCGGTCACCTCCTGCGGCCAGGGGGTGACGCCCTGGGCGTGGACGCCGTGGTCGCCGGCGAAGATCGCGACGGCGGCGGGCTCCGGGATCGGCGGCGGGCAGACCCGGGAGAGGCCGCAGAGCTGCGCGGAGATGATCTCCAGCATGCCGAGCGCGCCGGCCGGCTTGGTCATCCGCTTCTGCCGCTCCCACGCCTCGCCGAGCGCCTTGGCGTCCAGCGGGCGGATGGAGGCGACGGTCTCCTGGAGCAGGTCGTGCGGCTCCTCGCCGGGCAGGGCGCGGCGGCCGTACGTCTCCTCGTGGACGACCCAGGCGAGCGGGCGGCGCCGGGACCAGCCGGCCTGCATCAGCTCGGGCTCGTCCGGGAACTCGTCGACGTACCCGACGCAGAGGTACGCGACGACCTCCAGGTGGTCGGGGAGACCGAGGGCGCGGACCATCTCGCGCTCGTCGAAGAAGCTGACCCAGCCGACGCCGAGGCCCTCGGCGCGGGCGGCGAGCCAGAGGTTCTCGACGGCGAGGGCCGAGGAGTACGGGGCCATCTGCGGCTGCGTGTAGCGGCCGAGGGTGTGGCGTCCGCCCCGGGTGGGGTCGGCGGTCACCACGATGTTGACCGGGGTGTCGAGGATGGCCTCGATCTTCAGTTCCTTGAACTGCTTCGCCCGGGCCTTCGGCAGCGACTTGGCGTACGCCTCGCGCTGGCGCTGGGCCAGTTCGTGCATGGTCTGCCGGGTCTCGGCGGAGCGGATGACGACGAAGTCCCAGGGCTGCGAGTGGCCGACGCTGGGGGCCGTGTGGGCGGCCTCCAGGACGCGCAGCAGCACCTCGTGCGGGATGGGGTCGGAGCGGAAGCCGTTGCGGATGTCACGGCGCTCGCGCATCACGCGGAGGACGGCCTCGCGCTCGGCGTCGTCGTAGCCGGCCGCGGCGGGGCGGGGCTCGGAGTCCGCGGTCTCCTCGTCCGGCTCCTCGGCGACGACCGGGATCTCCTCCGCCACGGCGACGACGGGGGCCTCGGCGGGCTCCTCGGCGGAGGCGTCGGCGAACGCCTCGGCGGGGAGGGGGACGGGGTCGGCGACGGCATCGGCGGGGACGGGGTCGGCGTCAGCGGGGACGGGCTCCGCGGCTACGGGCTCCGTCGCGACGGGCTCGGCTGCGTCCTCGGCCGCTACCGGCGCGGCGGCGGGCTCGGCCGGGGTCTCGGCGGCCGGGGCATCCGTGGCCGGGGCATCCGTGGCCGGGGCATCCGTGGCCGGGGCATCCGTGGGCGCGACGGGCTGCTCGGGGGCCTGCTCCTCGGCGGTCACGGCGACAGCGACCGGCTCCTCCACCGCGACCGGCTCCTCGGCGGGCGGCTGCGGCTCCTCGGCCGGGACGGGCGCGGCGGGCTGCTCCGCGGCGGGGGCCTCGGGCTCGGCGACGGACTGCGGCTCGACGGACTGCGGCTCGACGACCGGCTCGGCCGCCGGGGACTGGGCCGCCGGAGCCTCCGCCTCGGGCTGCGCGGCCGTCTCCGGTTCCGGAGCCGGCTCGGCCGGTACGTCGGCGGGCGCGGCGGGCTCCGGGGCCTCGGCCACCGGCTCCTGGGCCTCGGCCACCGCCTGGGGCTCGGCCTCGACCGGGGCCTCCGGCTGCGAGGGCTCGGCCGACTGCTCGGCCACGGGCGGGGAAGGCTCGTCGGGCGCTGCCACCACCGGGGCCGGGTCCTCGGCGGGGACGACGGCTTCCGGGACCTCGGCGGGGACGACCGTCTCCGGGGCCGGGTCCTCGGCGGGTACGGGCTCGGGCGCCGGCGCCGCCTCGGCGGCGGGCTCGCCCTCGCGCGGGGCGGGGACGACGACCTCGGGGGCCGGGGTGGCGGCGGGACCGGCCTCGACGGGCTCCGGCTCGACGACCGGGGTCCCCGCGGCCGGGGTGGGCGTCGGGGCCGGCTGGGCGGCGGTCGGGACCGAGCCCTCGACCTGCACGAAGCCGCCGCTCTGCGGGACGACCGTTTCTGCGGGGACCTCGGCGGGCGCCAGGGGCTCCTGCGGCTGCGCGGCCCACGGCTCGGCACCCTGCGGGGCCGTCTGCTGGTCCTGCGCGATCTCGAAGTACTCGGGGCCGGTGGTGGGCGGCCCGGGGTTGCGCACGGGCACGGGCGCGGGGGCGGTGGCGACCAGGGGCTCGGGGGCGGGCGCCGGGACCGGCTGCGCGGCCGGGGCGGCCGGGCCGCGGTCGGCGAGCGAGCGGACGACGCCGCCGGTGGCCGCGTCCGGGACCGGCGGGCCCATGTGGAGCGGACGGCGGGACGGCGCGGCCGGCGGCGGCACGCGGACGCCGCCGAGGTCGACGGAGCCGGAGTCGCGGCCGGCCGCCTCGTGGGCGCCGGTGTCGAGGATGCCGGGCTCGTAGCCGTGGGCGGTGGCGACGGGCTCCTGCGGGGCGACGGGAACGCCGTGCGCCGGGGTGCCCAGCGGGGGCTGCGGGACGAGCGGCACGCCCTGCGGCGGCGCGGGCGGGGCGGTCAGCTGGTCGGCGAGGACGAGACCGTCCGGGAGCGGGCCGGTGAGGGGGTCCGGCAGCGGGTCGGTGAGCGGGTCGCCCAGCGGGGCGGCCTGCGGCACGGCCCCCTGGTCCATGCCTTCGGGGACACCCTGGCCCAAGGCGGCGGGCGGGGCGGGGACGGCGACCGGCGGCGCGGGCACGGCGCCCGGGGCCTGCTCGCTCCAGGCGCCCTGGGCGCCTGGCATCAGGAGCATGTCGTCGTCCTCGGGAAGCTGGCCGGGGAGCGGGCCGGAGGGGTCCAGGAAGGTGTACGCGCCCGGAGCGGGGATGCCCGGCTGCTCGACCATGCCTGCGTTCTCCGGCAGTCCCTCGCCCGGGACCTGGCCGGTGTCCGTCATGCGTACCCCTCGCCCATCGTTGTGTTCGTTCAGAGCTGCGCCCGTCAACGAGAACGAGCGCGTGCGCCGCGCGGCACGGAGGCGCGCCGACACCCAAGCATTGTCGCGGCCCGCGGCCATCGTGGCAGGCGGATCCGCCACGGTGCGCTGTGGACTGCGCCACGTCGCGCGGTCCCCCCGATGTCCCGCACATCGGTGACCGTCGAGAACAGGTCAAGACGGTCGTCGTTTCAGGACATTGGCGAACAACACGCCGAACGTCCCCGTGCGGTACAACAATCGGCCAGCCTACCTGCCCGGGCGGACAGACGGGTCACGGGGCGCCGGTGGTCCTACGGCCGGTGAGCAGGAAGACGACGGAGCGTTCGCGCTCGGTCCAGTCGGCGGGATCGAGGCCGACGGTCTGCAGGAGCACGGTCTCGACGGCGTAGCCGCCGGCGGTGAGGGCGGAGCCGATCGCCTCGGCCTCGTCGCGGGTGGTGGCGTGGGCGGCGATCCGTTCGGGGCGGCGGTCGGCGCAGGCGGTGACGACGGGGACGCCGCCGGCGCCGATCCGTACGACGTCGGGTTCGGGGAGGCTCTCCAGGACGAGGGGAGCGCGGCCGGTCACGGTCTGGAGGAGGACTCCGTGGCGGCGGGCGGCGGCCTCGGTGACGGTGCGCGCGGCGGGGTTCACGTCGATCGCGATCACGGCGGCGCCGAACCGGGCGGCCTCGACGGCGAAGGCCCCGCCGGAGCTGCCGACGTCCCAGACTAGGTCGCCGGTGCGGGGGCCGAGGCGGGCGAGCTGGACGGCGCGCAGCGTGGGGTCCTGGGCGATGTCGGGATGCCCGTCGGAGTCGTACTCACCGCTCTGCTCCGCCCAGCCCCGGACGGATCCGGCGGCCGGGTCGTGGCCCATCAGCCAGGGGGCGGCGGAGGCGCCGGTGCCGCCGGCGCCTCCGATGACGAGGACGACATTGGGGTCCCGCCAGGTGTGGTCGGCGGCCTTGTCGGAGGTGAGGACGGAGACCTGTTCGCGGGTGGTGCCGAGCTCCTCGCACACGACGAAGGTGCGGTGGACGCCGTCGAGGAGGAGGGCGAGCTCGGCGGGGCCCGCGCCCGGGGAGGTGAGGACGGCGACCTTGGAGTGGGCGCGGCAGACGTTGACGGCGCGGCGGAGGGTGCGCTGGTGGGCGACGACGACGTGGGCGTCGTCCCAGGGCATGCCGGCCCGGGCGAAGGCGGCGGCGACCGAGGAGACGGCGGGGACGACCTCGACCTCCAGGCCGTGCTCGGGGGCGCGCAGGGTACGGACGACGCCGAAGAAGCCGGGGTCGCCGTCGGCGAGGACGACGGCGGTGCCGCGGTGGCCGGCGATGCGGCGGGCGGCGAGGCCGACGCTGCCGAGCCGGACGCGCTCGGCCCCGGGGGGCACTTCGGGGAGCGCCAGGTGGTGGGCGGCGCCGGCCACCAGGGTGGCGGCCGAGAGCGCGGACCGGGCCGCCTCGGTGAGGGGCGAGCCGTCCCAGCCGATCACCGTGACCCGGTCGGCCATCGCTTCTGTCTCCTGTTGTGTCGTCGCAGGTCGGGGGCGTGCCGAGCGTACCCCGGGCGGGTGGCCGCGGAGCTCAGCTCCAGTCCGTGTACGAGGAGTATCCGGCGTCGGCCAGCTGGTCGGCGACGCCGTCGAGGTCCTCGGGGAGGAGGCTCCAGACGATGAGGTCGGTGCGGATGTCGGTCCACTCGCCGCTCTCGGTGAGGCTGCGCGCTATCCAGGCGTTGCGCAGGACGCCCTCGCTGATGCAGCCGATCTTCTGGGCGACCTGCTGGGAGGCGGTGTTGTCGGCGGCGGTGCGCAGCTGGAGGCGTTCGAAGCCGCGGTCGCGGAAGAGCCACTGGGCGGCGGCGAGGACGGACTCGGTGGCGTATCCCTCGCCGCGGGCCCAGGGAGCGGTGACGTAGGCGACGTCGGTGGACCGGACGCGCCAGTCGGTGTCGTGGAGGTGGACGGTGCCGACGAGCCGCTGGGTGAGGAACTCGGTGACGGCGAGGACGATGCCTCGGCCCTCGGTCCGCTCGGCCGGGGCGGCCCTGCGGATCCAGTCCTCCGCGTGGGCGCGGGTGTAGGGGTGCGGGACGGTGGTCCAGGCGGTGACGAGTTCGTCGTTCATCATCTCGACGAAGGCGGGGACGTCGGCCTCTTCGAGCGCGCGCAGCACCAGCCGGTCCGTGCTGATGGAGATGTCCGGAAAGGTGGTAGTCATGCGCAGCTCCGTACCGAGACCGTCCGTTGAGACCGTGAACGCACAGCATGCAGCATGGGGCGGCGGGCGCGCATGGCCGGGTCGGACGCGGGGCCGGCGTGCGGAAGGCCCCGCGCGCCGGACGGGGCGGGCGGGGCCTTCCGCTCAAGGACTGTACCGGTGGCCTTACTTGGCGGCGCCGAAGGCGGGGATGACGGAGCCCTTGTAGGTGTCCTCGATGTACTTCTTCACCTCGGGCGAGTTGAGGAGCTTCGCGAGCTTCTCCACGCGGGCGTCCTTCTCGTTGCCCTCCTTGACGGCGAGGAAGTTGGCGTACGGGTTGCCCTCGGCCTTCTCCAGGACCAGGGCGTCCTTCGACGGGGAGAGGTCGGCCTCGATCGCGTAGTTGCCGTTGATGACGGCGGCGTCGACGTCGTTCAGGGCGCGGGGCACGGTGGCGGCCTCCAGCTCCTTGAACTCCAGGCCCTTCTTGTCGGTGATGTCGGAGAGCTTGGCGTCGGTGCCGACGCCGTCCTTGAGGGTGATGAGGCCGTTCTCGGCGAGGAGGTGGAGCGCGCGGCCCTCGTTGGTGGTGTCGTTGGGGACGGCGACGGTCTGGCCGGCCTTGATGTCCTTCACCGACTTCAGGCTCTTGGAGTAGAGGCCGAGCGGCTCCAGGTGGACGTTCACCACGGGGACGATGGTGGTCTTGTTCTTCTTGTTGAAGTCGTCGAGGTACGGCTTGTGCTGGAAGAAGTTGGCGTCGACCTGGCCGGACTGGGTGGCGGTGTTCGGCAGGACGTAGTCGGTGAACTCCTTCACCTCCAGCTTCAGGCCCTCCTTGGCGGCCAGGTTGTCCTTGACGAAGTTGAGGATGTCGGCGTGCGGCGTCGGGGACGCGGCAACGACGAGCGGCTTGTCGGCGGAGGCCGCGCCGTCCTTGGCGGAGGCCGGGTCCGAGGCGGTGCCGCAGGCGGACAGGCCGAGGGCGAGGGCGGTGACGGACGCGAAGCCGGCGGCGAGCTTGATGTTCTTACGCACGAAGAGTGCCTCTTTCATGTGGAGCGGTGGACGCCTGGACAACAAGTCCGGGCTCTGGGGTGAAGGTCTGAGGTGCCGTCAGGCGGTGCGGCCCCGGCGGGCGAGGAGCCGTACGACGCCGTCTCCGACGAGCTGGACGATCGTGACGATCGCGACCAGGACGACGACGGTGACGAGCATGAAGGTGGTGTCGAAGCGCTGGTATCCGTAGGTGACGGCCTTGGATCCGAGTCCCTCGCCGCCGACCGCGCCGGCCATCGCGGAGTAGCCGATGAGCACGATGACGGTGGTGGTGACGGCGGCGACCAGCGAGGGCAGGGCCTGCGGGAGCAGCACCTTGCGGACGATGGTCGGGATGCCGCCGCCCATGGACTGGACGGCTTCGACGAGGCCGTGGTCGACCTCGCGGATCGCGGTCTCGACGAGGCGCGCGAAGAAGGGGATGGCTCCGATGGCGAGCGGCACGATCATGGCGGTGGGGCCGATGAAGGTGCCGACGACGAAGGTCGTGAAGGGGATCAGGGCGATCAGCAGGATGATGAACGGCAGCGAGCGGCCGATGTTCACGATCGCACCGACGACCTTGTTCAGGGGCCGGTTCTGGAGCAGTCCGCCCTTGTCGGTGAGGACGAGGAGGATGCCGAGCGGGAGGCCGCCGACGATGGTGACGACGGTGGCCCAGAGGACCATGTAGAGGGTGTCGACCGTGCCCTGTTCGAGCAGGGGGCGCATCTCTTCCCAGGTCACTTGGCACTCTCCTTCACGAGCACGTGCTGCTGGGCGGGCACCGCGGGCGCGGTCTCGTCCCGCGGGTCTTCGACGCGTTCGACCTGGAGGCCCTGCTCGCGCAGGAAGCCGACCGGGACGACGTTCTCCTCGTACCGTCCGGGCAGTTCGATCCGCATGCGGCCGATCTGCTTCCCGCCGACGGTGTCCATCGCGGCTCCGAGGATGGAGATGTCGATGTTGTACGTGCGGGAGAGCTGCGAGATCACGGGCTGGGTGGCGGCCTCGCCGTGGAAGGTGACGTCGACGACCGTGCGGTCGGGTCCGGCGGCCTGTCCGCTGACGGGGAACAGCTCGGCGGCCAGCTGGGAGCCGGGGGTGGCCAGGAGTTCGCTCACGGTGCCGGACTCGACGATCCGGCCCTTCTGCATGAGGGCGGCGGAGTCGCAGATGGTCTTGACGACGTCCATCTCGTGCGTGATGAGCAGGACGGTGAGGCCGAGCTGCCGGTTGAGGTCGCGCAGGAGCTGGAGGATGGAGCGGGTGGTCTCCGGGTCGAGGGCGCTGGTGGCCTCGTCGGAGAGGAGGACCTTGGGCTCGCCGGCGAGGGCGCGGGCGATGCCGACGCGCTGCTTCTGGCCGCCGGAGAGCTGGCCGGGGTAGTTCCTGGCCTTGTCGGCGAGGCCGACGAGGTCGAGGAGTTCGAGGGCGCGGCGGGAGCGGTCGGCGGCCGGGACGCCCAGGATCTCCAGGGGGAGCTCGATGTTGTCCTTGACCGTGCGGGAGGACAGCAGGTTGAAGTGCTGGAAGACCATGCCGATGCGGCTGCGGGCCCTGCGCAGGTCCTTGCCGGCGCGGCGGCCCTTGCCGGCGAGGGCGGTGAGGTCGACGCCGTCGACGGTCACCGTGCCGGAGGTGGGGCGCTCCAGGAGGTTGACGCAGCGGATCAGCGAGGACTTGCCGGCGCCGCTCTGGCCGATCACGCCGAAGACCTCGCCCTCGCGGACGTGGAGGTCGACGCCGTCCAGGGCGGTGACCTGGCGGCCGCGTGACTCGTAGACCTTGGTCAGGCCCGAAGTGGTGATCACAGGGGTTTCCGTCACTGTCGAGTGCGCGACGCGTGGGTCCGCCGTGCACGGGGCATTCGTCATTCGGACAGTCAGGCGCACGGGAGGCCGCTCCGGCGGGTGGCCGGGGTGGCGGTGTGCGCGGGGCAGGCACGGTCCGGCGCCGGTGGGCGGGCGGAACGGCTCGGCCGTCGGGGTCTCGCTTCGGGGCGCGAGGCTCAGGCGGGGGCCCTCAGAAGGCGCACATTCGACACATACAACGAGCACCGGGCGTCGTGTTCGCCTCGGTCGCAAGGATGCGGCTGCTCGTCGTGGTCATGGCTGCAAGTAAAGCATGCGCAGTAGCGAACGGAAGTCCGGTGTCCGCATTCCGGACGCGGCTGAGACGCCTGGCGGACGGCGCGGAGCCCCCCTCCGCCCCGTGCCGCCTGGGGCGGAGGGGGTGGCGGAGGGGGCACGGAAGGAGGGTCGGGCGGGGGTGAATGTGGCCAAGGCCACGGCGTCACGCGGGGGAGCGGGCGGGGCGCGGTGGGGGCGAGCGCATCGGGCCTATCGGGCCGTAATACCCTCGGGCGCATGCTTGACGCCCTCACGATCGCGGTTTCGGTGGCCGCGCTCGCCCTCGCCGCCTGGTGCGGCTTCGCCGCCTTCCGGGACCAGCCGACCAAGGACTGGCACTTCATCGGCATGGCCGTGGTGACCTTCCTGGTGCTGGTCCAGCTGGTCGTCGGGATCGTGCAGCTGGTCCGCGGCGAGAAGGCCGAGGAGGGGACGACGATCTTCGTCGCCTATCTGCTCGGCGCACTGTGCGCGGTGCCGATCGCCGGCTTCATGTCGCTGGCCGAGCGGACCCGCTGGGGCTCGGCGACGGTGGCGGCGGGCGCGGTCGTGCTCGCCGTGCTCGAAGTGCGCCTCTTCGACATCTGGACGGTGGGCTGATCATGGCGGGGACGACGGAGCGGACGGGGACGGGTGCGAGGACCCGGCTCGTCAGGGGCCCGGGCATGCTGCTGCTGTGGCTGTACGGCGTGATGTCGGTGGGCGCGGCCTCGCGCTCGGTGTACGAGATCAGCGCCAAGTTCGACGAGGCGCCGTTGGCGTACACGCTCTCGGCGGTCGCGGCGGTCGTCTACGTCTTCATCACGTACACGCTGGTGCGCGGCGGGGAGACGGCCCGCAGGGCGGCGCTGGTGTGCTGCGCCGCCGAGCTCGTGGGCGTGCTGGTGGTGGGGACGTGGACGCTCGTCGAGCCGTCGGCCTTCCCGGACTCCACGGTGTGGTCGGAGTTCGGCTACGGCTACGTCTTCATCCCGGTGCTGCTGCCGCTGAGCGGCATCTGGTGGCTGCGGCGGTCGCGTACCGCCTGAGGACCGTCAGGCGGCCTTCTCCAGGGTGACGAGGGTGAGCCGGGGGCCGACCTCCCGGGAGCCGACCTGGGCGTAGCCCTTGGCGCGGTAGAGGCGGAGGTTGCCCTCGCTGCGGTGGCCGGTGAAGAGCTGGAAGCGCTTGGGGGCCGCGTCCTTCCCGGCCGGGTGGCGCTCGATGGCGTCGAGGAGCCGGCCGCCTATTCCGTGGCGGCGCATGCGCGGGTGGACGATGAGCTTGGCGATGTGCGCGGTGCCGTCCTCGTCGGTGCGGGCGCGGACGGAGGCGACGACCTCGTCGCCGAGCCGGGCCACCAGGCCGTACCCCTCCGCGAGTTCGGCGCGGACGGCGTCGAGCGACTGGGTGAGCGGCTCGATGGACCAGTCGCCGTAGAGCTCGGCCTCGCTCTGGTAGCAGAGGTACTGCAGCTTCAGGATCTGCTCCGCGTCGCGCGCGTCCGCCACCGAGATGGTCACACTCAGGCCCATGTGCGCATGCCTCCCGCTCATCTGGTCACCGATCGGTACCCCGCACCCTTCCCCTTCGGCCGGACGCGGGAACCTCTGCCGCGAGCATTCTGCGCAGGCATCCCAGGCAACGGGAACGCATCGGCCCCAGACTGCCTTGTGAGATACCCAACGTTCCTGCGATTTCGCGGTAGGTGGGGTCCGCGGGGTCGAGCATCGCGTTCAGGAGGCGGGGGCAGCGGCCGGGGGTCCGGGTGACGGCGGCGCGGAGGGTGCGGCGGCGTTCGGCGGTGAGGGCGGAGCCTTCCGGGGAGCCGTGATCGGGCTCCGGGCCGTGCGGGGTCTCCTCGTGGTACGGGCGTTCGCGGCCGCTGGTGCGGCGGGCGCGGCGGGCCTCGGCGCGGACGGCCCGGCGGAGCCAGTCGGCGGGCCGTTCGGGGGCGTCGTCGGCGCGGAGCCGTTCCAGGAGCCTCAGCCAGACGGCCTGTTCGAGGTCGGCGGGGTCGATCCCGGCGGCGGCGGCCTCGGCCCGGGACTCGGCGGCGAGCAGCGGGGTGAGGGTGGCGAGGAGGGTTTCCGGGGAGGTCATGCCCGCCACGATGCGGCGGCGCGGGGGCGCGGTTGCGCTCCGGCCGGTGAACCACCCGGTCGGCGTACGGCGCCGGCCGGGTGGCCCGGTCGTCCGGGTGCCCGGGTCAGCGGTCGCGGAAGTCCGCCGCGGCGAGCAGGGCGGTGTCGGGGTTGTCGGAGAAGACGCCGTCGATACCGGTCCCGAAGTACCGCTTCAGCGCGCCGAAGGCGTCGCCGTAGGCGGCCGGGTCGGTGCCCCTGCGGAAGTCGGCGGGCAGGAAGGTGTTCTCGTTGCGCTGGGTGTACGGGTGGAGGATCAGGCCCTGCGCGTGGGCGTCGCGCACCAGGGTGGTCGGGGTGCCGAGCCGGCCGCCGGCGTCCTTGGGGATGACCAGGTCGAGGGTGGGGCCGATGCCCTGGGCGTACGAGGCGATCCAGCGGAGTCCGGCGGGGGTGACGAGGTCGGCGACGGTGCGCGGGTCGCCGGCCTCGACGAAGTCCCAGGGGCGGGTGGCCGCGCCGGAGAGGAGGACGACGAGCGGGGAGTCGACCAGCTTCGACAGGCGCTGGACGCTGCTGGGCTCGAAGGACTGGAGGAAGACGGCGGAGTGCGCGCGGTGGCGGCCGTAGCGGCGGAGCAGCTTCGCCAGGCGCTCCTCCAGGCCGAGACCGATCGAGCGGAAGTACGAGGGGTGCTTGGTCTCGACGTGGAGCCAGATCTCGCGGCCCCGGCGGCGGCCCTCCTCGTCGGCCCAGCGCAGGACCTCCTCGAAGGTGGGGACGGTCCAGCGGCCGTCGTACAGGGTGTTCTCCTGGCGGGTGCCGGGGATGCGCTCCTTCGCCCGGAGGGTCTTCAGCTCGGCGAGGGTGAAGTCCTCGGTGAACCAGCCGGTGTACGAGACGCCGTCGACGGACTTGGTGGTCCTGCGGGAGGCGAACTCGGGGTGGTCGGCGACATCGGTGGTGCCGGTGATGTCGTTCTCGTGGCGGCAGACCAGGTGTCCGTCCTTGGTGGGGACGAGGTCCTGCTCGATGACGTGGGCGCCGAGGTCCAGGGCATGGGCGTAGGAGCCGAGGGTGTGCTCGGGGCGGTAGCCGCTGGCGCCGCGGTGGGCGATGACGGTCGGGACGGGGAGCGAGCGGTAGCCGCGCCCGTGGCCCCGGCCGGTGCCCCGGTCCCGCGGTCCCGCGGTGTCGGCGGCCCGGGCGGTGCCCGCGCCGGAGGCGAGGCCGGCGGTGGCGCCGAACGCGGCGGCGCCGGCCGCTCCGATTACCGTGCGGCGGGCCGGGGTCCGGGGTGCGCCCTGGGTCATGGAGGTCCTCCTGTGTGATGTCCCGCACCTGTCAACGGGTGGGTCCGACGCTAGGCAGTGATCCCCTACGGGCGGCAGACCTGGGCCGAACATGGCGGAAACACGTGTCAACACCGTGTATCCGTTCGGTGAACCCGATGTGCGCACGGCCGTGACCCGCGAGTATCGTCGCGTGCTGCACCGTCGGCTCCCCCGGAGCCGCCCGCCCGACACCGGAGGAACCGTTGTCCCGTCTCGCGATCGTGAAGGCCACTCTCGGTCCGGTCCTGCGCCTGATGTTCCGCCCCCGTGTCGAGGGAGCCGAGAACGTCCCCGGGACCGGGCCGGTGATCCTCGCGGGCAACCACCTCACCTTCATCGACTCGATGATCATGCCGATCTGCCTGGACCGTCCGGTCTACTTCATCGGCAAGGACGAGTACGTGAAGGGCAAGGGGCTCAAGGGCCGGCTGATGGCCTGGTTCTTCACCAGCGTCGGCATGATCCCGGTGGACCGGGACGGCGGCCGGGGCGGTGTCGCGGCGCTGATGACGGGCCGCCGGGTGCTGGAGGAGGGGAGGATCTTCTCGATCTACCCGGAGGGCACCCGCTCCCCCGACGGCCGGCTCTACCGGGGCCGTACCGGCGTGGCCCGGCTGACGCTGATGACCGGCGCGCCCGTGGTGCCGTTCGCGGTGATCGGCACGGACAAGGCACAGCCGAGCGGGGCGGGCTTCCCGCGCCCGGCGCAGGTGACGGTCCGCTTCGGCGAGCCGCTGGAGTTCTCCCGGTACGAGGGCATGGACCGCGACCGCTACGTGCTGCGGGCGGTGACGGACTCGGTGATGGCGGAGGTCATGCGGCTGTCGGGCCAGGAGTACGTGGACATGTACGCCACGAAGGCGAAGGAAGCCGCGTAGGGCCCGCCCGGTCGTACGCGTGAGGGCGCCCCCGGAGTCGTTCCGGGGGCGCCCTCGTGCGTGGGGTCGGTGATCAGTGCTCGACGTGGTCGGCGAGCTTCTGGTCCCTGAGGAGGAACCAGGCGGCCACGGCGGTCGCGAGGAGGACGGCCGCGCCGACGCCCGCGGCGATCCGCAGGCCGTCGACGAAGGCGTCCTGGGCCGCCGTCACCAGCGCCTGCGCGCGGGCGGGGTCGAGGGCGCCGGACGCCTCGACGGCGCCGCCGAGCGAGTCGTGGGCGGCCGCGGCGACGTCGGACGGGACGCCGGCCGGGGTGGTGAAGCCCCGGTAGACGCCGGTCACGATGGAGCCGAGTACGGCGATGCCGAGCGCGGCGCCGAGCTCGTACGCCGTCTCGGAGACGGCGGACGCGGATCCGGCCTGCTCCTTGGGCACGCTGGAGAGGATCACGTCGGCGGTGACGGTGAAGGCGAGTCCGGCGCCGACGCCGACGACGAGCAGGCTCGCGCCGAGCAGCGGGTAGCCGGTGGACCGGCCGATGACGGTCAGGACCGCGAGGGCGAGACCGATGGCGGCGAGACCGCCGGCGACGGCCGTGCGGACCGAGAACCGGCGGGCGAACCGGCCGGCGAGCAGACCGGCGGTCACCGATCCGATGGCGGCCGGCAGTTCGGCGAGTCCGGCCTCCAGCGGGGCGCGGCCCTGGACCAGCTGGAAGAACTGGGACAGGAAGAACACCAGGCCGGCGAGGCCGAGGATGGTCAGCAGGTCGGCGAGGACGGCGCCGGAGAAGCCGCGGTTGCGGAAGAGGCGCATGTCCAGGAGCGGGGCCGGCAGGGTGAGCTGACGGCGGACGAACCAGGTGGGGCCACCGGCGCCGACGAGGGTGGCGGCGGCCACGTCGAGGGTGAGGCCGTGCGAGGCCAGTTCCTTGACGGCGTAGACGACGCCGATCATGCCGACGAGCGAGAGGGCGACGCTGGGCAGGTCCCACGGGCCCGGGTTCGGGTTCTTCGACTCGGGGATGAGCTTGACGCCGATGACGACCAGGACGGCCATCACGGGCAGGTTGATGAGGAAGACCGAGCCCCACCAGAAGTGCTCCAGGAGGAAACCTCCGACGACCGGGCCGACGGCGGCACCGGCCGAGGCCATGGCACCCCAGATGCCGATGGCGAGGCTCCGCTCGCGCGGGTCGTGGAAGAGGTTCCGGATCAGGGCCAGGGTGGACGGCATCAGGGTCGCGCCGGCGACACCGAGCAGGGCGCGGGCCGCGATCATCATCTCGGGGCTGGTCGCGTAGGCGTTCAGGACCGAGACGGCACCGAAGGCGACGGCGCCGACGAGGAGCAGCTTCTTGCGGCCGATGCGGTCGCCGAGGCTGCCCATGGAGACCAGCAGGCCGGCGATGACGAAGGAGTAGACGTCGCCGATCCACAGCAACTGGGTGCCGGAGGGCTTCAGGTCCTCGGAGAGGAACGGCGTCGCCAGGCCGAGCACGGTGGCGTCCACGGCCACGAGCAGCACGGCCAGGACGAGCGCGGCGAGGGCGAGCCACCGGCCGGGACGGCGCACGCCCTCGATATGGCTCTCGTGCTGAACGGTTTCGGTGGTCACTTCTCCACGCTCCTGCGCGCTCCGCCGAGCAGCAGCTCGGCGATCATGTAAGAAAAGTCGTTGGCGGCGACCCGCCCGTCGGCGACGGCCCAGGCTCCCGAGCCGATCAGCCCGTAGAAGGCCTCGCACAGCCAGGCGGGGGTCAGGTCGATCCGGAAGGTGCCTTCTTCCTGGCCGCGCCGGAAGAGGTCGTTGAGCCGGGCGTCGAGCCGGGACCAGCCCTCGTTCTGCCCGTCGCCCTCGAAGAGCTGGTTCTCGGTGACGAGGAAGGCGAGCAGCGGGGCGGCGGGCTGCGAGGCGGTGACGAGGCGGCGGACCGCCTCGTCGGCGGGCCCCTCCTCGATCCGGGCCGCGTCGAGGGCGGCCTCGGCCTCCTCGATGCACATCTCCTCCAGCGCCCGCACGAGCGCGTCCCGCCCGGCGAAGTGCCGGTGCAGGGTCGCCCGGCCGATACCCGCGGCCCGGGCGACCTCGTCCATGGTGGCGGTCGCCTTGCGGGAGAGCAGGGCGGCGGCGGTGCGGAGCACCTGGGTGCGGTCGACTGACATGAGACGAACATACACCACATGAGACATGATTGTCTCACCCGAAGGGGTGGCGTCTCACCGCGGTGGTGCCGGGCAGCCCTTGGTCCGCTGCCGGGCGGTGCTTGTCCGGTGGCCGGCCTCGGGGATCGCCGGCATCCGGACGTAGGGGTGAGGGGTACGCGTCAGCCGGGGAAACGCGACAGCCGTCGAGGGCCGGCCGGACTGCTCCGGACGAACCTCGACGGCTGCGTTCTCTCGACGGGTGTTTCCGCTCGGCGGTGCTCCCGCCCGGTGACGGCTTCCGCTCAGCGGCGGCTTCCGCCGGGCGGTCACGTCCGCCGGGCGGTCACTTCTGCTTGGCGGTGGCCCAGGCGTGCTGGACGACCAGGTCGGCCTTGACCTCGATCAGCTGGACGGCGACGGCGGAGGGGGCGGTGCCGCCGCGGCCGTCGCGGGAGGCGAGGGCGCCGGCGACGTCGAGGACCGTGCGGACCTCGGGGGTGAGGTGCTCGGAGATCTTGGCGAACTGCTCGTCCGTCAGCTCGTCCAGTTCCTTGCCCTCGGACTCGGCGACCTTCACGCACTCGCCGGCGACCTCGTGGGCGACACGGAAGGGGACGCCCTGCTTGACCAGCCACTCGGCGATGTCGGTGGCGAGGGAGAAGCCGGCCGGGGCCAGCTCCTCCATGCGCTCGCGGTTGACGGTGAGCGTGGCCATCATGCCGGTGAAGGCGGGGAGCAGGACCTCCAGCTGGTCGCAGGAGTCGAAGACCGGCTCCTTGTCCTCCTGGAGGTCGCGGTTGTAGGCGAGCGGCAGCGCCTTGAGGGTCGCCATCAGGCCGGACAGGTTGCCGATGAGGCGGCCGGACTTGCCCCGGGCGAGCTCGGCGATGTCCGGGTTCTTCTTCTGCGGCATGATCGACGAGCCCGTGGAGAAGGCGTCGTGGAGGGTGATGAAGGAGAACTCCTTCGTGTTCCAGATGATGATCTCCTCGGCGATCCGGGAGAGGTTGACGCCGATCATCGCGGTGATGAAGGCGAACTCGGCGACGAAGTCGCGGGAGGCCGTGCCGTCGATCGAGTTGCCGACCGAGCCGCGCTCGAAGCCGAGGTCCTTGGCGACCGCCTCCGGGTCGAGCCCGAGGGAGGAGCCGGCGAGGGCCCCGGAGCCGTACGGGGAGACCGCCGTGCGGGTGTCCCACTGGCGCAGCCGCTCGGCGTCCCGGGAGAGGGACTGGGCGTGGGCGAGCACGTGGTGGGCGAAGAGCACCGGCTGGGCGTGCTGGAGGTGGGTCCGGCCGGGCATGGCGACGTCCGGGTGCGCCTCGGCGAGGCCGACGAGCGCGTCCTGGAGGTCGGCGACGAGCCCGCCGATGATCCGGGCGTGGTCCCGGAGGTACATCCTGAAGAGGGTGGCGACCTGGTCGTTGCGGGACCGGCCGGCCCGCAGCTTGCCGCCGAGCTCGGCGCCGAGGCGCTCCAGGAGGCCGCGCTCCAGGGCGGTGTGGACGTCCTCGTCGGCGACGGTGCCGACGAAGGAGCCGTCGGCGACGTCGGCCTCCAGCAGGTCGAGACCGGCCAGCATCCGGGTCAGCTCGTCCTCGGTGAGCAGCCCCGCCTTGTGGAGCACGCGCGCGTGGGCCCGGGATCCGGCGATGTCGTAGGGCGCGAGACGCCAGTCGAAGTGGACCGAGGCGGAGAGCTTCGCGAGGGCCTCGGCAGGACCGTCGGCGAAGCGGCCGCCCCAGAGCCGGACGTCACCGTTGTTGCTGCTCACTTCTGGTTGCTCCTCGCCTCGATGACCGAAACCCTTACTGATGCATGAGTATGCAGAACTCTGCATGATTCGTCAATCGGCGCCCGGGGCGGACGATAACCCCAGGTCGGGGTGAGGGCCAGGGGATACAGTCCGCCGCATGACGAGCGACCGGCTGCCGGCTCCCACGCACCACCTTCGCGCGGGAGAACGCCTCCTGCACGGGAAGGACACGGCCTCCGCGGTGGGTGCGGGCCGCGCCGAGGACTGGGTGCGGCTCGACTTCGACGTCTTCGACGGGACCCTCAACCGCGTGGCCGGCCGGCGCTCCTCCGTTACGTTCCCGCTCGGCGGCCACCGGTTCGACCACCGCGAGGTCGCGGACTGGGACACCGCGCCCTACTGGGACGAGGAGGCCGAGGGGGGCGCCGGCCCGTCCTGGCAGCGACCGCTCCGCGCCTCCGAGCTCGCCCTGTGCCTGTGCCACGCCGATCCGCGGGTCCGGGCGGCGGCACTGGACGAGGCCGGCACGGCGGCGCCGCTGCCGCTGCTCCTGCTGCGGTGCGCCGACGGCGACGAGCCGGTACGGCAGCGCGCCCGAGCGCTCTTCGCCCGGGCCCTCGCCTTCACGGACGACGACATGGTGCCGCCGCTCGCTGCGCTCGCCCTGCGCGTCGGCGTACGGCACCACGGCCGCTGGGGGCGGGACGCGGTGATCGACCGGATCGGCGGCGTCCCGGCGGACGCGGTGCGGGAACTGCGCGCGAGCGGGGGCTGGGACGACTGCCGGGACCGGAAGGCCGGGATACGGGCCGGCGCGGAGTCCGGGGCACTGGACGAGGACGCGCTGTACGAGATCGCCCTGACGGCCCGCGACCCGAGCGAGCGGCTCCACGGGCTCCGCGCCGCGCTCGGCGACCGCCGGGACCACGCCGCGCGAAGGCGGCTCCTCGCGTTCCTCGCCGTCGGAGAAGGCCCCGAGGTGCGGGGCCTCGCGCTCCGGTACGCCGTGGACACGGGCCTGCTCACCGCCGACGACCTGGCCGGGCTCGCCCTCGGCCACCGCGACCGGCACGTCCGACACCACGCCGCGCGCGTGCTGGCGCGGTGGGCCGAGGAGGGCGCCCCGCCGGCCCCGGTCCCGCCCACGCCGCCGGCCGGGGGGCCGATATCGGCCGACGCGCCGGTGCCGGGGGCCGCGTCGGCGGCGCCCGGGGGGCCGGTGCCGACCGGGGCCGGGGCGTCGGTGCGGGTGCCGGCGTCGACATGGACGCCGGCCGGGACCGGGGTCGACGCGTCGCCGTGCGTGTGCACCGGGACCGCGCTCGACGGTCCGTCGCCCTCCACCGTCGGAGCCGCCCCGGACCGGCCGGTGGCCTCGGCCGCCGGGGCCGGGCTCGCGCCGCCGCGGTCGGGCGCGGCACCCGGGGGCGCGCTCGTGCCGCCGTCGGGCACGGCCGTGGAGGCCGCCGCGGCCGCCGCCGCTGCCGAGGACGTCGAGGCCGCCATGGCGCGCCTGTCGGGCGCCTCCGACGGTGTCGTCCGGGGCATGGCCGTGGCGTGGCTGCGGGCGGGCCGCCGGGGTGACGGGCTCGTGGCCTGGCTGGCGGACCCCTCCCCCTGGGTGCGCGGGCTCGCCCGCGACGGCCTGCGGGAGGCCGGGGGCGATCCGCGCGCCCGGCTCCGCGCCCTCTGCGCCGACCCCGCCACCCTCACGGCCCCGGCCGTCAGCGCCCTCGCGCAGGAGCGCCACCCGGAGGACGTACCCCTGCTCCACGCCCTCGCCCGGCATGCCGACGGCGCCGTACGGGCCCGGGCGCTGGGCGGACTGCGGCTGCTCGGCGCCGTGGAGGACGGGGAGCTGCCGCCGTACGCCGACGATCCCGATCCCCGCGTCGGCGCGGTCGTGCTGCGCGCCCTGCGGGACGACCCCGGAGCCCTGCGCGGGCTGCTGACGCACCGGCACGCGCGCGTGCGGGCGCGGGCCCTGGTCCTGCTCTCGCGCCGCCACGACATCGGCTGGGACGAGGCCCTGCCGCACCTCGCCGACCCCGCGCCCGAGATGGTCCGGGCGGCACGCGAGGCCCTCGGGAGCGCCGCCCGGGACGCCTCCACGGAGCGGCTGATCGCCTGCGCGGCCCCCGGTGAGGCGCCCGCGCTGCGGGTGCTCGCCATGGAGATCCTCAGAGGCCGTCGCTCCCCCGAGTCCCTGCTCAACGCCCTGCGCCTGCTGGACGACCCCCACCCGGGGGTGCGCGCGATCGCGCGCGACGAGGCCCTGCGGACGGCGTGGAGCGGCAGGGCCGTCAGGGGACCGCACGCGGAGGAGATCCAGGTCCTCGCCGAGGCGAACGCCGAGCGGATCGCCGCCTGGTGGGCCGAGCGGTAGGAGCGCCGTCGGCCGGCCCGCCCGGGAAATCCCCGGGTGGGTACGGGACCACGAGGTCTGGCCTCCGCGCATGAGGAACGAGGCGGAGTCGCGGCGTGCGGCGGTACGGCGGCTGGGGCGGGGGCTGCCCCTGGAGCGGGTGCTGGACGTGACGCGGCCGAAGGCATGGGCCGACCTGGACGAGGACGTCCGCCGGGCGGTCGTCCACGGCGAGCTGAGGCCGTCGCACGCGTGGCTCACCGGAGCGCCGGGCCCCGGGTGGCGGCGGCTGTGGCGGACGCCCCCGCCCCCGCTCCGGAAGCACCCGCGGAGGCGCGGCTCGCGCTCGCCCTGTGCGACCCCGACGGACGGATCCGGGAGGCCGCGCTGCCGTACGCGGCGGGTCGGCCGGAGCTGCTGCCGCTGGTCGTGGTCCGGGCCGCGGACTGGGCGGGGCCGGTACGCGCGCGTGCCCTGGACCTGCTGCGGTCGGAGCTGCCCTCCGCCCCGGACGAGACGCTCGCCGTCACGGCGCCCGTGATCCTCCGGCTCGCCGCCCGGCTGCGCGGCGGGGACGCCGTCGCACTGCTGGAGGGGCTGCTGCGGGCCCTGCCCGGCGCGGCCGTCACCCGGCTGCTCCTCGGCTGCCCCGACGCGCCCACCCGGCGGGCCGCGCTCGCCGTCGTCCTCGACCGGGGGCTGTACGACGGCCTCGGCCTGGCCCTGGTGGCCGCCGGGGACCACGACCCGGTCGTCCAGGAGCGGGCCGCCTCCGCGGCGGTGGCGGCCGGCACGCCCGACGCGACCGTGCCGGTCCTGCTGGGCGCCCGCTCCGGGCGGGTGCGGGCGGCCGGGGTGACGGCGCTGCGCGGCGCCGGCCGGCACGCGGAGGCGGAGCCGTACCTCTTCGACCGGTCGGGGCGGACGCGGGCCTGCGCCCGCTGGGTGGTGCGGCAGGGCGGGGGCGATCCGGCCGGCGCGTACCGGTCCGCCTGCGCGGGGGCGGACGTGCCGGACCGGGCGCCGCTCGGGCTCGGCGAGTGCGGGACCCGGGCCGTGGACGCGGCCCTGCTGCGGGAACTGACGGGGCACCCGAACGGCAGGGTGCGGGCCTCGGCGGTGGCGGGGCTGCGGCTGCGGCTGCGGCTGCGGCTGCTCGACGCCGTGGACCCCCGGCGGACGAGGGAACTCCTGGACGACCCCGAGCCCGCCGTCGTACGGGAGGCGGCGCGCGCCCTGCGCCCGTGGAACGGCCGGACCGGGCCGCGGTGAGACGGGCCGTCACCGCGGCCCCGTCCCGACGGAGAATGACCCCATGGGAAAAACGTACGAACGTATCGACGGGCGGCTGCGTGCCTTCATCGAGGACCAGCCGGTGTACTTCACGGCCACCGCGCCCCTGTCGGGCGACGGGCACGTCAACCTCTCCCCCAAGGGGCGGAAGGGGACCCTCGTCGTCCTCGACGAACTGACCCTCGCCTACATCGACTTCGGCGGCAGCAGCGCCGAGACCGTCGCCCATCTCCGCGAGCCCGGCAACGGCCGGATCACCCTCATGTGGACGGCCTTCTCCGGACCGCCGACCGTGGTGCGGGTGCACGGCACCGGCGAGGCGGTCCTCCGCGACGACCCGCGCTGGCCCGAGCTCTTCGCCCGTTTCCCCGAGGAGGCGGTCAAGGACCAGATCAGCGCGCGGGCGATCGTCCTGGTGCACGCCCGGCGGGTCAGCGACTCCTGCGGCTTCGCGATCCCGCTGATGGAGTACCGGGAGGAGCGGACGCTGCACGCCGAGTTCTTCAACCGGAAGACGGAGGACGAGTTCAACACGTACTGCGAGGGCAAGGAGCACATCGCCACCAGCCTCGACGGGCTGCCCGCGCTGCCGCTGCCACTGCCGCCGCTCCCCCACTCGGGCCAATAGCGTGGCAGGGGGTGCTCGGGCGGGCCTAGCCTCGCCGCCATGCGTACCCTTCTCGCGCTCGGCGGCGCGCTGCTCTGCCTGGCCTCGGCCCCGGCTCTCCCCGCGGTCTCCCCGGCGGCTCCCGCGGTGCTTCCGCTGCCCGCGCGGATGGCCGACACGGGCGGCGGCTCGCAGCTGATCACCGCCGTCGCCGAGGACACGCGGGCCACCACCGGCACGGTCACCTGGTGGGACCGGCGCGGCGGGCGGTGGGTGCGGGCGGGTTCGGCGCCCGCCCGGTTCGGCGCGAAGGGCCTGGCCGAGGGGGCCACCCGCCGGCAGGGCACGCACACCACGCCGACCGGCCTCTACGACCTGCCGTACGCCTTCGGCATCCGCCCCGCGCCGCCCGGCACGGCGTACCGGTACGTGCGGGCCGGCCGGGACTCGTGGTGGTGCCAGGACAACGACTCGCGCGCGTACAACCGCTGGGTCGAGGGGCTGCCGGCGGACTGCCGTCCCGCGGAGGCCGAGCACATCGTCGCGTACGGGACGCAGTACGCCCACGCGCTCGTCATCGGCTTCAACTACGCCCGCCCGGTGCGGATGCGCGGCGCCGGGATCTTCCTGCACGTGAACGGGCGTGGGGCGACCGCCGGTTGCGTCTCGGTGCCGGCCGACGCGATGCGCGCGATCCTCGCCTGGGCGGAGCCGGACCGGCGCCCGCACATCGCCGTCGGCACCCGGCGGGGCGCGACGGCGATCACGCGGTACTGAACGGGACTCAGTTGCCCTTCTGCGCCAGGCGCAGCAGGTGGTCGGCGAGGGCCTGGCCGCCGGTCGGCTCGCGGGAGATGAGCAGCAGGGTGTCGTCGCCCGCGATGGTGCCGAGGATGGCGTGGAGCTCGGCCTGGTCGATGGCCGACGCGAGGAACTGGGCGGCGCCCGGCGGGGTCCGCAGCACCACGAGGTTGGCGGACGCCTCGGCGGAGATGAGGAGTTCGCCGGAGAGGCGGCGCATGCGCTCCTCCTTGGCGGACTCGCCGAGCGGGGCCTGCGGGGTGCGGAAGCCGCCCTCGCTGGGGACCGCGTAGATCAGCTCGCCGCCGGTGTTGCGGATCTTCACCGCGCCGAGCTCGTCGAGGTCGCGGGAGAGCGTCGCCTGGGTGACGCTCAGCCCGTCGTCCGCGAGGAGCTTGGCGAGCTGGCTCTGCGACCGCACCGGCTGCCGGTTGAGGATGTCGACGATCCTGCGGTGGCGTGCGGTGCGGGTCTGCGGGACCGACGGCCCTCCGGGCTCGTTCCCCTGCGCGTCGGTCATCGTCGCCTCATTCTCCGGTTCGTCCTTGCCCGTTCACCTCGTCGAGAACGGCCGGCAGGGCCCGGACGAAGCTGTCCGCCTCGGCGTCGGTGAGGACCAGCGAGGGCATGATCCGCACGACGTCGGGGGCGGGCGCGTTCACCAGGAGGCCGGCGTCCTGAGCCGCCTGCTGCACCTGCGGCGCGAGGGGCTCGGTGAGCACGATACCCAGCAGGAGGCCCGCGCCACGGACATGGGAGACCAGCGGGTGCCCGAGACCCTCGATTCCGGAGCGCAGCCGCTCGCCGACCGACTTGACGTGGTCGAGGGCCGCGTCGGCGCCGAGGGTGTCGAGGACGGCGAGACCGGCGGCGCAGGCGACCGGGTTGCCGCCGAAGGTGGTGCCGTGGTGGCCGGGGGCGAAGAGTTCGGCGGTCGCGCCGAAGGCGACGGTGGCGCCGAGCGGGAGGCCGCCGCCGAGGCCCTTGGCGAGGGTGACGACGTCGGGCTCCACGCCCTCGTGCGCCTGGTGCTCGAACCACTGGCCGCACCGCCCGATGCCGGTCTGCACCTCGTCGAGGACGAGGAGGGTGCCGGTGGCGCGGGTGATCTCCCGGGCGGCCGTGAGGTAGCCGGCGGGCGGGACGACGACGCCGTTCTCGCCCTGGATCGGCTCGATGATGACGAAGGCCGTCTCCTCGGTGACGGCGGCGCGCAGCGCCTCCACGTCGCCGTAAGGGACGTGGGTGACGTCACCGGGCAGCGGCAGGAAGGGGCCCTGCTTGCCGGGCTGGCCCGTGAGGGCGAGGGAGCCCATGGTCCGGCCGTGGAAGCCGCCGTCGGTGGCGACCATGTGGGTCCGGCCGGTGAGCCGGCCGATCTTGAACACGGCCTCGTTCGCCTCGGCGCCGGAGTTGCAGAAGAAGACCTTGCCCGGGCGGCCGAAGAGCGACAGGAGCCGCTCGGCGAGGGCGACGGGCGGTTCGGCGACGAAGAGGTTGGAGACGTGGCCCAGGCTCTGGATCTGCCGGGTGACGGCCTCGACGACCGCCGGGTGGGCGTGGCCGAGGGCGTTGACGGCGATGCCGCCGACGAAGTCGAGGTACTCCTTGCCGTCGGCGTCCCACACCTTGGCGCCCTCGCCGCGGACCAGGGGCAGGCGCGGGGTGCCGTAGTTGCTCATGAGCGAGCCCTGCCACCGCTGGGTCAGCTGTCCGTTGGTCATGATTCCCCCTGTCCGTCCGGCACGACCATCGTGCCGATGCCCTCGTCGGTGAAGATCTCCAGCAGGATGGAGTGCTGGACGCGCCCGTCGATGACGCGCGCGGTGGTGACGCCGTTGCGGACGGCGTGCAGGCAGCCCTCCATCTTGGGGACCATGCCGCTGGAGAGGTCGGGCAGCAGCTTCTCCAGCTGGGTGGCGGTGAGGCGGCTGATGACCTCGTCGCTGTGCGGCCAGTCCTCGTAGAGGCCCTCGACGTCGGTGAGGACCATCAGCGTCTCGGCACCCAGCGCCGCAGCGAGTGCCGCAGCCGCCGTATCAGCATTGACGTTGTAGACATGTCCGTCGTCCTCGGAGCGGGCGATGGAGGAGACGACCGGGATGCGGCCGTCGTCCAGGAGCGCCTGGATGGCGCCGGTGTCGAGGGCGGTGATCTCGCCGACGCGGCCGATGTCGACGCGTTCGCCGGCGATCTCCGGCAGGTGCTTGGTGGCGGTGATGGTGTGGGCGTCCTCGCCGGTGAGCCCGACGGCGAGCGGACCGTGCTGGTTGAGCAGCCCGACGAGCTCGCGCTGGACCTGGCCGGCGAGCACCATCCGGACGACGTCCATGGCCTCCTCGGTGGTGACCCGGAGGCCGGCCTTGAACTCGCTGACGATGCCGTGCCGGTCGAGGGCGGCGCTGATCTGGGGGCCGCCGCCGTGCACGACGACCGGCTTGAGGCCGGCGTGGCGCAGGAAGACGACGTCCTGGGCGAAGGCGGCCTTGAGGTCGTCGTCGATCATGGCGTTGCCGCCGAACTTGATGACGACGGTCTTGCCGTGGTGGCGGGTGAGCCAGGGCAGGGCCTCGATCAGCGTCTGGGCCTTGGGGAGGGCGGTGTGCTTCCGCGTGGCGTTGGTCATGACGAGTACGCGCTGTTCTCGTGGACGTAGTCGGCGGTGAGGTCGTTGGCCCAGATGACCGCGGACTCGGTGCCGGCGGCGAGGTCGGCGGTGATGACGACCTCCCGGTAGCGCATGTCGACGAGGTCGCGGTCCTCGCCGACGGAGCCGTTCCTGCACACCCAGACGCCGTTGATGGCGACGTTCAGCGCGTCGGGCTCGAAGGCGGCGGCGGTGGTGCCGATGGCGGAGAGCACCCGGCCCCAGTTGGGGTCCTCGCCGTGGATGGCGCACTTGAGGAGGTTGTTGCGGGCGATGGAGCGGCCCACCTCGACGGCGTCGTCCTCGGTGGCCGCGTTGATCACCTCGATGCGGATGTCCTTGCTGGCGCCCTCGGCGTCGCCGATGAGCTGGCGGGCGAGGTCGGCGCAGACCTCCCGGACGGCCTCGGCGAGGTCGGCCTGGGCGGGGGTGACGCCGGAGGCGCCGGAGGCGAGCAGCAGGACGGTGTCGTTGGTCGACATGCAGCCGTCGGAGTCGACCCGGTCGAAGGTGAGCCGGGTGGCGTCGCGGAGGGCGGCGTCGAGGGCCTTGGCGTCGGCGTCGGCGTCGGTGGTGAGGACGACGAGCATGGTGGCGAGGCCGGGGGCGAGCATGCCCGCGCCCTTGGCCATGCCGCCGACCGTCCAGCCTTCCTTGTCCGCCACGGCGGTCTTGTGGACGGTGTCGGTGGTCTTGATGGCGATGGCGGCCTTCTCGCCGCCGTGCGCGGAGAGTTCGGCGGCGGCCTTCTCGACGCCCGGGAGGAGCTTGTCCATGGGGAGGAGGACACCGATGAGGCCGGTGGAGGCGACGGCGACCTCGCCGGCGCCGACCTCCGCGCCCTGCCCGCTGAGGACCTCGGCGACCTTCTCGGCGGTGGCGTGGGTGTCCTGGAAGCCCTGGGGGCCGGTGCAGGCGTTGGCGCCGCCGGAGTTGAGGACCACGGCGGTCAGCTCGCCGTCGGCGAGGACCTGCTGGGACCAGACGACGGGGGCGGCCTTGACGCGGTTGGACGTGAAGACTCCCGCGGCGGCACGGCGGGGACCGGTGTTGACCACGAGGGCCAGGTCCGGATTGCCGTTCGACTTGATCCCGGCGGCGATGCCCGCCGCCGTGAATCCCTGCGCTGCGGTGACGCTCATGGAGCGACTCCAATCGTGGAGAGTCCGGTGTCCTCGGGGAGGCCGAGGGCGATGTTCATGCTCTGCACCGCACCGCCCGCGGTGCCCTTGGTGAGGTTGTCGATGGCGCTGATCGCGATGATCCGGTGCGCGTTCGCGTCGTACGCGACCTGGATGTGAACGGCGTTGGAACCGTGGACGGACGCCGTGGCGGGCCACTGGCCCTCGGGGAGGAGGTGGACGAACGGCTCGTCCGCGTACGCCTTCTCGTAGGCGGCGCGGACGGCCTCGGCGCTCGTGCCGGGCTTCGCGGCGGCGGTGCAGGTGGCGAGGATGCCGCGGGGCATCGGGGCCAGGGTCGGGGTGAAGGAGACGGTGACCCGCTCGCCGGCCGGGCCGGAGAGGTTCTGGATCATCTCGGGGGTGTGCCGGTGACCGCCGCCGACGCCGTAGGGGGTCATGTTGCCCATGACCTCGCTGCCGAGCAGGTGCGGCTTGAGCGCCTTGCCCGCGCCGGAGGTGCCGGAGGCGGCGACGATCACGGCCTCGGGCTCGGCGAGCCCGTGCGCGTACGCCGGGAAGAGGGCGAGCGAGACGGCGGTGGGGTAGCAACCGGGCACCGCGATGCGCTTGGACCCCTCCAGCGCGGCGCGGGCACCCGGCAGTTCGGGGAGGCCGTAGGGCCAGGTGCCGGCGTGCGGGGAGCCGTAGTACGTCTCCCAGTCGGCCGGGTCCTTCAGCCGGAAGTCGGCGCCCATGTCGACGACGAGGACGTCCGGGCCGAGCTGCTCGGCGACGGCGGCGGACTGGCCGTGCGGGAGCGCGAGGAAGACGACGTCGTGACCGGCGAGCTCCTCGGCGGTGGTGGGCGCGAGGACGCGGTCGGCGAGCGGCAGCAGGTGGGGCTGGAGGCCGCCGAGCTTCTGCCCGGCGTTGGAGTGGCCGGTCAGAGTGCCGATCTCGACGTGGGGGTGGGCGAGGAGAAGGCGCAGGAGCTCCCCGCCCGCGTATCCGCTCGCGCCTGCGACTGCTGCTCGTACCGTCATCGAAACCCTCCTATAGATGGCATGACTATACGTGGCGTCGTAGTTTTATGCAACGACCCTGCCTGCACGCCCGCCAAGGCCCCCCTTTCAGGGTGCCGGGCGGGACGGAGGGGCGCATGCGCCGCGGTCGGCCCATTCGGTAGCCATGGACATAGTAGCCATGTACTCTATTTCTCATGAGCAAGGGTTCCCCCGGCCCCTCGGCCGGATTTCTGGTGTGGCGGCTCGCCAACAAGTGGCGGGTCGCGGTCGACCGCGCGCTGGGCCCAGTGGGCCTCACCCACGCGCAGTACTCGCTGGTCGCGTCGTTGTACGGCATGCAGCGCACCGGCGAGCGGCCCAGCCAGCGGCGGCTCGCCGACCACACCGGCATGGAGGCGCTGTACGTCTCCAAGCTGGCCCGCTCCCTGGAGTCGGCCGGCCTGATCGAGCGCACCCGCGACCCGCGCGACCCGCGCGCCGTCCAGCTCTCCCTCACCGAGGAGGGGCGGACCGTCGCACAGCGGGCCATCGGCGTGGTGCAGGACCTGCTGGAACAGCTCCTCGAACCGCTGGGGGGCCGCGACGGGGCGCGGACCGGCGCGTTCATCGAGGAGCTGCGGACCCTGCTCGACGTCCCACTCGTTCCGCCCGTTCCGCCCGCTCCACCCGCTCCCGGCTCGCCCGGGACCACCGATCCGACCGCTCAGGGGGCAACACCATGACCACCACCGCCTCGCCCGTCGCCGACTCCCGCATGCTCGGCCTGGCCCATCACGCCGCCCGGGGCCTGCTGGAGCACGTCCTGGCCCGGCACGGCGCCACCTTCCTGGAACAGATCGCGCTGCGCACGGCCGTCACCGCCGAGGCACCGCAGACCCCGGACGGCCTGGTCGCCCGGATCCGTGCCGCCGTCAAGGGCGACCCCGCCGACGCCCGCGCGGCCCTCGACGCCCTGCTCGCCAAGGACCTGCTCGCCGCGGACGGCCCCCACCTGCTGCCCACGGACACGGGCCGCTCGCTGCTGGCCACCGTCGGCGCCGAGACCGCACCCGTCTCCGCCCGCGTCTGGGACGACATCCCGGCCGAGGACCTGGCCGCCGCCGGCCGCGTCCTCGCCCTCGTCACCGCACGCGCCGACCGGGAGCTCGCCGCGCTGGAGAACGCGGCGCCGGAGAACGCGGCCGCGCAGAGCCCGTCACCCGAGAGCTGACCCACCACCCGGCCCCGTACCGGAACCACCGGCTCTGTCATGGCCGTACGGCGGCCCGCCCGATGCGCGCGGCCGGGCGGCCCCCGAACTGCGGCCGACGCGGAGGGCCGCCGGGTCGCGCACCTGCCGCCCCGGTACGGGGGCGAGCTGAGGGCTGCGCGACCGACGACGGACGCGGCTACGTGGGCGCGGGCGTGCCGGGGCTCCTCGGGGTCGCGGACTGCTCGCCGCCTCTCGCGGAGGCGGGGCCGGCGCGCTCGGCCCGGTACGCCTCCAGGGGCCGGCCCAGCCGCGCGGCCAGCGCCAGCGCCTCGTCGAGCGAAGCGTTCGGTCCGGCCAGCAGGGCCGCGGCGAGATCCGCCGTCGGGCCGCCCGCGCGCAGCAGCGCCGCCCACTGGTCCCGGTCCAGCGCCAGGTACCGCAATCCGGTCAGCTCGGCCAGGACCGCGGGGTCGGCGAGCGGGACCGCTCTCAGGTCGAGGCCGCACAGTCCGGGGACCGTACGGAGCGGGGCCAGGTCCACCGGGGCGTCGGCGCCCGTCAGGCGCAGGGCGCGGAGCCGGGGATGGCCGGCCAGCGGAGCCAGGGCGGTGCCCGTGACGGCGGTCGTCAGCGATTCGACCGGGGTCTCCCGCAGCGGCCCGAGATCCCGGGCCGCCGCGCCGCCGTGGAGTCCCACCCGGCGCAGCGCGGAGGCCCCGGCGAGCGCGGCGAGGTCGACAGGACCGCCGCCCTCGGCGTGGTGCAGGACTTCCTGGGTCCGCGGTCCGGGGCGCTCCTCCACCGATCCGGGGCTCGGTGGGCGGGCGGCGCCGCGGAGGCTGCTGTCGAGCCACACGTTCCCGTCGTCGACTTCGTACGCGCCCCGCTCCAGCTCGCCGAGCACGCGCCGCAGCAGCGCCGTCACCGACTCCGCGAGGTGTGCCGCGCCGTACGCGTGGTCACGGCCGATGCCGATGACCTGCCCCGGGCGGCCCCGCCGGGCCGGAGCCAGGTCCACCGCCACGTAGTTGCCGTCCTCGCCCGTGAGGAAGGGGATCCTGGTCGGGTCCCCGGTGCAGCGCCGCACCCGGCCCGGCGGATCGGCGTCGAGGATCACCGCCCGCCACGCCAGGCTCCAGCCCGTCCAGTCCGGCCCGCGCTGCTGCTCGTGGACGGCGACCAGCCGGTCGAGGCTCAGCCAGCCGCCCTCGACGAGAAGCCAGCGGTGCCAACCGTCGACCGTGTCTCCGTCGGCGAGGGCGTACAGGGCGCGGAGATCGGCGGGCAGCCGGACGCCGAGCCGTCGCTCCGCCTCCGCGATCGCGCTCTCGGCGGCGGGCGCGGGCAGCCGCTCGGGCCCGCCCAGGAGCGCGGCCCGCCGCGCCATGATCGCCCGGAAGAGCGCGACCGCCTCCGCCGGATCCCCGGCCGGCGGAGCTGTGCCGACCTCCTCCTCCCGTCCCGGCTCGGGCAGCCGGGCGTCCGGGTCCAGCACGATCAGACAGCCGCCCGATCCGGGGTCGCGCCGGACGGTCGTGCCGGGGGCGACGACCAGGCGGTACGCCCCTCCCGGCTCGCACACCAGCTCGCCCGTGCCGCCCGGAGGTCCGCCCGGCACCCGCAGCGCCCGGGCCGGCGCCAGGAGGAAGCGGTACTTCCCCCGCCCCCGGGGCACCTGCCAGGAGCCGTCCGGCACCCTGAACCCGCTGCTGGACGTGAGGCCGTGGTCGTCCTCCGTCCAGCTCAGCCGCGCCTCCGTCCAGTCCTCCGGGGCCCCTCGGAGGAACTCCTCGACGAGGTCCTCGACCGTCCGCTCCCGCTCCGTCCGCACCGCGCTCTCCCCCACGTCCGTGCCGTGTCCGTCCTCGCTCTCGATCGTGTCACCCGGCACCGACAGCGCCGCTCCCGGCCCGCGTCACAACGGCCGCGGCCGGCGCGTCAGTCCGGTGACGGCACCTGACGGGAAGTGGGACGCATGCACGACGACGCTGTGGTGACCGCGCTGGGCGCGCGGTTCGACGCCGAGGAGGAACGGCTGCGGGGCGTCGCCCTGCGGCTGCTCGGCGCGGGGGCGGAGCGGGAGGCGGAGGCGGCGCTCCGCCGGGTGCGGGCCGAACTGGCTTCGGGAGCGACGGAGATGGCGCGGCTCTGCCTGACGGCGCTGGTCGCGCGCGCCTGCCTCGACGCCGCGGGGCACGCGCGCGTGGCGGCCGAGGTTCGCGGGCCCCAGGCCCGCGCCCCGGAGGAAGGCCGGCCGGAGCCGGTCCCGGAGGGCCTGGACGAGACCGTGCTCCTGGGATTCCTCGGTGTACTGGACCGGCTCGGGGCCCGGCAGCGGCTCGCGTACCTCCTCCACGACGTCTTCGGTCTCGCCCCCGGGGAGACCGCCCGGGTGATGGGCGGCTCCGCCGCCGAGGCCGCCGGGGAGGCCCGGCGGGCGCGGGAGCGGCTCCGGGGCGGTGGCGCGGCAAAGGGCGGCGACGCGGCGAGCGGCGGTGGCGGTGCGAGACGGCGGCGGGCACTCGTGGACGCCTTCCTGGCCGCCGCACGCGCGCGTGACGCCGTCGCGCTCGCCGCCCTGCTCGACCCGGAGGCCGTGGCGTACGCGGAAGGGGGGCCGGTGCACGGGGCCGCGGCCGTGGCCCTGGCCGCCGCGGCGGCTCTGGCGGCCCGGCCGGGCCGCACGGTCCGGCCCGCTCTGGTCGAGGGCGCCGCCGGGCTCGTCGCGTTCACGGGCGGTCGCCCCGTCGGGGCGGTGGCGTTCGGGTTCCGCGAGGACCGGATCGTCACCCTCGACATGACGACGGCCCCGGAGCGCCTGCGCGCCCTGGACCTGATCTTCCCGGACGACTGACGGATCGCCCGGAGCGGCTGCGGGCCGTCAGCGCCTGACCGCCCGCAGCACCACGAACTTCGGGTCGCTCGCGACCAGTTCGCTGTTGCCGAAGATGCGGCGGAGGGTGACGTGGTAGCCGAGGTGGCGGTTGCCCACGACCCACAGTTCGCCGCCGGGGCGCAGCGCGCGCCGGGCCTCGGAGAACATCCGGCGGGCGGTGCGGTCGGTGGTGGCCTGGTGGCTGTGGAAGGGCGGGTTGTTGAGGACGAGGTCGAGGGAGCCCACGGGGGCGTCCGCGAGCCCGTCGCCGACCGTGAACACGGCCTTGCGGTCGTCGCCCGCGTGGGTGCGGAAGTTCTCCTCGGCGGAGGCGACGGCCTGGTAGGACTCGTCGGTGAAGAGCAGTTCGGCGTCGGGTTCGGCGAGCGCCACCGCGAGGCCGACGACGCCGTTGCCGCAGCCGAGGTCCGCGACTCGGGCGTGGCCGAGGCCGGTCGGCAGGTGGCCGAGGAGGAAGCGGGTGCCGATGTCGAGGCGGTCGGCGCAGAAGACGCCCGCGTGGTTGGCGACCGTGCGGCCCGCGAGGCCGGGAGCGGGGGTGTCGGCCGGGAGGGCGTACCGGAGGGGCCAAGGGTTCGGCCCGGGTGCCGCGGCCGGGTCGGGGGTGGTGTGGATGAGCCGGGCCTTCTTCACCGCGAGCGAGGTGCGGGTGGGGCCGAGGATCCGCTCGAAGAGGGTCAGGGTGGAGGTGTGGATCTCCTTGACCATGCCGGTGCCGACGATCACCGTGCCCTCGTGGACGGCGGGGGCGAGCCGGTGCAGCTGGTCCTCCAGGAGCGCGAGGCTCTTGGGGACGCGGACGAGGAGGACGTCGATCCGCGCGGGCGGCGGGTCCTGGGTGGTGAGGAGCCGGACCGCGCCGGGGGCGGCGCCGGCGCGCGCGAGGTTGGCACGGGTGGCCTCGCGGCCGAGGTACGAGTCGGAGATCTGGACGAGTTCCGCGGTCCCCGTGGCGTGCAGCGCGGTGACGAGGGCGCCCCAGCGGTCGCCGAGGACGGCGACGGTGCCGGAGAGGTCGGTGCCGGTCTCGGCCAGGTGGTGGAGCAGGTACTCGTCGGCCGCGTCCCAGGCGCGCAGCGGATCGCGGGGGTCCTCGGGGTGGCGGGTGAGCGTGACGTCGCCCCATGACGTGGTCAGACGGTTCATCGTGCCCCCAGGCTAGCCGCTCGGCCCCGGCCGGGACGACGTGCCCGCTCGGCGGAGGGCCGGGGCGTCCAGGTGGAGGTGCCAGGCGCCGGGGCGGCCGACGAGGGTGACGGTGGAGAGGGGGCGGACGTCGACGCTCCAGTACGTGGCGGGGGCGGCCCGGAGGGCGTAGACGAGGGCCGCGCGGACGACGGAGGGTTCGGCGACGGCGACGACCGTGACGTCGGCGGTGGTGAAGTCGTCGGCGGGCCGGGTGTCGAGCCAGCCGCCGACGCGGGAGATGAAGGAGAGGAGGGGTTCGCCGCCGTGCGGGGCGGAGCGGGCGTCGGAGAGCCAGGCGTCGACGGCGGCCGGTTCGAGGGCGGCGACCTCGGCGAGGGTCAGTCCGCGCCAGCGGCCCATGTCGCAGTCGCGGAGGGCGGGCTGGGCGAGCGGGGCGTAGCCGAGGGCGATGCCGGTGGCGCGGCTGCGCGGGGTCGGGGAGCAGTAGCGGAGTTCGGCCGCGCCGAGGGCGAGGAGCGCGGGCGCGGCCTGCTGCACCTCGTACCAGCCGGCCTCGTCGAGCGGCCGGTCGTCGTCGAAGCGTTCGGCGAGCAGGGAGGAACTGCGCGCCGCCGCGACCAGCGTGACCCGAAGACCCATGGCCGCGATCGTGAGGCCGGTGGGGCGCCGGGTCAAGGGGCGGGTACGGGGGACCGGGAGGCCCCGGTTCACTGCTGTCCGAGAGCCATCCACTTGTCCGGATTCCGCAGTGGCGTGAATCCGACCTTCTCGTAGACGGCGTGGGCGTCGGCGGTGGAGAGCACGACGCGGCGGAGCCCGTACGGCTCCAGGTGGTCGCGGACGGCGGTGACGAGGGCGGTGCCGAGGCCGGTGCCGCGGGCCGGCCGGTCGACGTAGACGTCGCAGAGCCAGGCGAAGGTGGCGTAGTCGGTGACCACGCGCGCGTAGGCGGCGATCTCGCCGGTGTCGCGGTGGTAGGCGCCGAAGTTGAGCGAGGCGGCGATGGCGCTGTCCTGCGTCTCCCGAGGTCGGCCGAGGGCCCAGTACGCGTCGGTGGAGAGCCAGTGGTGGACGCGGGCGGGGTCGAGGCGGGCGGGGTCGGCGGATATCTCGTACGCCCCGTGGAGGACGGCGGGTCCGGCGGCGGGTACGGAGGCGGTGGTCTCGCTCATGGGCGCAGGATGCCAGGGGGTCCGGCATGTGTCAGGCGGGTTTTCCGGGCCGCCGCGGCCGGTCGGGGAGGAGGCGGCGGCCCGTCCGGTGTCAGGGCAGGAGTTCGTCCATGGCGGCCCTGAGCCTGCGGACGCCCTCGGCGATCTCCGTGGGCCCGGCGACACCCGCGAAACTCAGCCGGATGTGGCCTGCCGGGGGCTCGGCGCAGAAGTAGGGCCGGCCGGGTGCGGCGGCGACGCCCGCGCGGAGGGCGGCGGCGACGAGGGCGGCCTCGGGGAGGGTGTCGGGGAGGCGGAGCCAGAGGTGGTAGCCGCCGGAGGGCACGTGGGGCAGCGCGAGTTCGGGCAGACGGAGGGCGACGGCGGCGGTGAGGGTGTCGCGGCGGGCCTTCAGCTCCTGGGAGACGGTCCGCAGGTGGCGGGACCAGGCCGGGGAGCCGACGAGTTCGAGGGCGGCCTCCTGGAGGGGGCGGGGGACGAAGAAGCTGTCGACGACCTGGATGGCGCGGAGGCGTTCGAGGACCGGGCCGCGGGCGGCGAGGGCGCCGACGCGGAGGCTGGCCGAGGTGATCTTGGTGAGGGAGCAGACGTGGACGACGACGCCGTCGGGGTCGTCGGCGGCGAGCGGCGGCGGGAGCGGCGCCGCGTCCTCGTGGACGAGCCGGCGGGCGAAGTCGTCCTCGACGACGAAGGCCCCGGCGGCGCGGGCGATGCGGACGACCTCGCGGCGGCGGGCGGGCGGGAGGAGGGCTCCGGTGGGGTTCTGGAAGAGCGGCTGGCAGACCAGGACGCGGGCGCCGGTCGCGCGGAACGCCGCTTCGAGGAGGTCGGGACGGATCCCGTCGGCGTCGGCCGGGACCGGTACCGGGCGCAGTCCCGCGGCGCGGGCGACGGCGAGCATGCCGGGGTACGTGGGGGACTCGACGAGCACGGGCGTGCCGGGCGCGGCGAGGGCGCGCAGGGCGGTGGTGAGGGCGGACTGGCCGCCGGCGGTGATGAGGATCTCGGCGCCGGTGACGCCGCCGCCGATCTCGCGGGCGAACCATTCGCGGAGCTCGGTGAGGCCGTCGGTGGGCGGGCGTCCCCAGGCGCCGGGGCGGCGGCCGGCCCGGGCGAGGGCGGCGGAGAGGGCCCGCTCCGGCTGGAGGGACGGGTGCAGGTAGCCGCCGTTGAACTCGACGACGCCGGGAGGGGGCGCGGCGAGGGTGACGAGGACGCCGGAGGCGTCGACGGCGCGGGGGACGAGTTCGGCGGCGGCGTCGGCGCTGAGGGACAGCTGCTGCCAGGAGGTGTCGCCCGCCGTGGCGGCGGCGCGGGCCTCGGCCTTGAAGGCGCCGGCGCCGGGGCGGGTGACGACGAGTCCTTCGGCGGCGAGCTGGGCGAGGGCCCGGGTGACGGTCACCGGGGAGACCCGGTAGCGCTCGACCAGTACCCGGCTCGACGGCAGCTTTCCACCCGGAGAGTAGCGGTCGAGCTCCGCCTTCAAGGATTTCGCCAGTTCGGCCACACTGCTACGCTCATGCATGAGAGCACAGAATAGCGCTACCGCCCCGAGGACGATAACGGTCGGCACCCCGGCCGGAAGCGCCGCCGGGTCCGCCACCGCGTCCGCCGCGTCCCCCGACGCCCAGGGCACGCTGCTCGCCCTCCTCGGCGTGGTCGCCTTCTCGCTGACCTTCCCGTCCACGGTGTGGGGCCTGGAGAGCTTCGGCCCCTGGTCGCTGGTGGCCGTCCGCTCCACCCTCGCCGCGCTGATCGCCGGCGCCTTCCTGCTCGGGGGCCGCGTGCCGCTGCCGGAGCGGCGCCACCTGGCCGGGCTCGCGGTGGTCGCCGGCGGTGTGGTGATCGGCTTCCCGCTGCTGACCACGCTCGCCCTCCAGACCTCGACGACCTCGCACGCCGCCGTCGTCGTGGGCCTGCTGCCGCTCACCACGGCCGCGTTCGCCGCGGTGCGGACCGGCCGCCGCCCGTCCCGCACCTTCTGGGTCGCGGCCCTCGCCGGCGCCGCCGTCGTCATCGCCTTCACCGTCCAGCAGAGCGGCGGCGCGCTCTCGACGGGCGACCTCTACCTCTTCGGCGCGCTGCTGGTCTGCGCCGCCGGCTACACCGAGGGCGGCCGGCTCGCCCGGCTGATGCCGGGCTGGCAGGTCATCGGCTGGGCGCTGGTGTTCTGCCTGCCGCTGATGGTCCCGGCCTCGGTGGTGGCGCTCGCCCTCGAACCGGTGCACCTCACCGCCCACGGCGTGATCGGCCTGGCCTGGGTCGCGGCCGGCTCCACCTTCTTCGGCCTGTACGTCTGGTACCGGGGCATGGCCTCGATCGGCATCCCGCGCGCCAGCCAGCTCCAGCTCGCCCAGCCACTGCTCACCCTGGTCTGGTCGGTCCTCCTGCTCGGCGAGTCCCTGCCGCCGGCCGCGCCGCTCGCCGCCGTCGGCGTGCTCGTCTGCGTCGCGGTGACCCAGCGCGCGAAGAGCTGACGCGGAAGGCCGAGCCCGGGAGCGGACCCGAAGAGCTGACGCGACGCGCGGCCATGACCTGCGTCACAATGGCAGGCAGAGGCCCTACGCGCGCGAGGAGGTCCCGCGATGCAGGCGAGTGTGGGCGACAAACTGCTGGTGCACGGCCGGACCGTGGGTCGACACGACCGCACGGCCGAGGTCATCCAGGTACTGGGGGAGAACGGCACTCCCCCGTACCGCGTGAAGTACGAGGACGACGGACACGAGGCCCTGATGTCGCCGGGCCCCGACACCGTCGTCCGCCACCCCGGACAGCCCCGCTAGCCGCTCTCCGGGCGACCGGGCCGCCGGGCCGACCGGGCCGGCGGCGGGTAGTGGTCGGCCACGGCCGCGGCGAGGGCTCCGATGCGGTCCTCCGCGACCTCCTTCGCCGCGAAGAAGCAGTGCCCGTCGACGCCCGGCCGCCCGGCGGCGAGCGCCAGGTGCCGTGACAGTTCCTCCGGGTCCTGCCACGCCTGGGGCTGGGCCGCGTCGCCCGCCTTGTACAGCGCCTCGCCGATGCGCAGCCGGACGCCCGTCCCCCGTACCGTCGCGTCCCACCAGGCCAGGAGCCGGGCGTAGTCGGTGGAGGGGTGGCCGATGTGCCAGTACAGCTGCGGCACCACGTGGTCGATCCAGCCCTCCTTGACCCACTTGCGGGTGTCCGCGTACAGGTCGTCGTAGGTGGCCAGACCCGCACCGGTGTCCGACCCCTCGGGGTCGTCGGCGGCGTCCCGCCACACCCCGAAGGGGCTGACCCCGAAGCGCACCTGGGGGTTGACCTCCTCGATGCGGGCGGACATCTCCGAGACCAGCAGGTCGGTGTTGTGCCGCCGCCAGTCCGCGCGGGTGGCGAAGCCCGCGCCGTGCCGGGCGTACGAGGCGTCGTCGTCGAAGCGCTCCCCCGCCACCGGGTACGGGTAGAAGTAGTCGTCCCAGTGGACGGCGTCGATGTCGTAGCGGCGCACCGCGTCGAGCATCGCGTCCTGGACGAAGCGCCGGACCTCGGGCAGGCCGGGGTCGTAGTACAGCTTCCCGCCGTAGGGCACGGTCCAGCCGGGGTGGGTCCGGGCCGGATGGGAGGCGACGAGGCGCCCCGGGTCCGTGTGATTCGCCACTCGGTACGGGTTGAACCAGGCGTGCAGCTCCAGGCCCCGCTCGTGGGCCTCCGCGACGGCCGTGCCGAGCGGGTCCCAGCCGGGGTCCTTGCCCTGGGTGCCGGTGAGGCACTCCGCCCAGGGCTCGTGCGGCGAGGGCCACAGCGCGTCGGCGGTGGGGCGTACCTGGAGCACGACCGCGTTGAGCCGGCGCTCCACCGCCCGGTCCAGGTGCCGCAGCAGTTCGGACCGCTGCGCGGCGGCGGAGAGGCCGGTGCGCGAGGGCCAGTCCCGGTTGAAGACGGTCGCGACCCACATGCCCCGGAAGGCGTACGGACTCGCCGCCCGCCCCCGCTCCGGTTCCCGTATCGGCCGGGCGCCGGAAGCGGCTCCGGAGGCGGCTCCGGAATCACCCGCCCCCAGGACGGCGAATACCGCTCCCGTGGCGGTCGTCACAAACCCTCTTCTCCCGATAGGCCGCACTTGTACCTCTCCGCTGTCGGATACGTCACACGCTCGCGGACAGCATGCCCGCCCCGACCGATCGATCATCGTGCGAATCGGAGTAACGTCATGGGGTCGAGGCGTGCGTACCGGAATCACACGGGGGCCCGCCGCCAGAGAAGAGCGAAAGGCACGAGGTGACGGACTCCATGGCCGACATTGAGCGCGTCGGAGTGGTGGGCTGCGGCCAGATGGGCGCGGGCATCGCAGAGGTGTGTGCCCGGAGCGGTCTTGAGGTGATGGTCGCCGAGACCACCGGCGAGGCGCTGGAGATCGGCCGCACCCGGCTGCTGAACTCGCTGACCAAGGCCGCCGAACGCGGCAAGATCAGCGAGGAGGAGCGGGACGCGGCGCTCGCGAAGCTCTCCTTCACCACCGACCTGGGCGAGTTCGCCGACCGCGACCTCGTGATCGAGGCGGTCGTCGAGAACGAGCAGGTCAAGACCGAGATCTTCCAGGTCCTCGACCAGGTCCTGACCCGGCCCGACGCCATCCTGGCCTCGAACACCTCCTCCATCCCGCTGGTGAAGCTGGCCGTGGCGACCTCCCGCCCGGACCACGTCATCGGCATCCACTTCTTCAACCCGGCCCCGGTCCAGAAGCTGGTCGAACTGATCCCCGCCCTCACCACCTCCGAGGGCACCATCAGCCGGGCGCAGGCCTTCGCCGAGAAGCTGCTCGGCAAGCACGCGATCCGCGCCCAGGACCGCTCCGGCTTCGTCGTCAACGCGCTGCTCGTCCCGTACCTGCTCTCGGCGATCCGGATGTTCGAGTCCGGCATCGCGAGCCGCGAGGACATCGACAACGGCATGGAGTACGGCTGCGCCCACCCGATGGGCCCGCTGAAGCTCTCGGACCTCATCGGCCTCGACACGATCGTCTCGATCGCCGACTCCATGTACTCCGAGTTCAAGGAGCCGCTGTACGCCGCTCCCCCGCTGCTCCAGCGGATGGTCGACGCGGGCCGGCTCGGCCGCAAGAGCGGATCCGGCTTCTACGTCTACCCCTGACCCTTCGCTCCCCCGACGCCCCGGCGTCCCACGATTGTCGCTCTCCGCGACCCGAACGGCCCGTACCCCCGCACAGGTACGGGCCGTTCACCTTTCCCGGGTGGACGCCCCCGGGGGCGTCAGCCGAGCCGCAGGTGGTGCAGCATCAGCAGGCCGGCCGCCATGTTCGCGGCCGGGACCTCGCCCCGGGCGATCAGCTCGGGGACCTCCTTCAGCGGAACCCAGGCGCGCCGCGAGGACTCGAAGCCGTCCACCGGCGGTCCGGTCCAGGTGGCCCGGTCGGCCCAGTAGAGGTGGTGCCGGGCGTCGCTGAGCCCGTTCGAGGGCTCGACGGTGAGGAGGTGGCGCAGCGGCCCGGGACGCCAGCCGGTCTCCTCCTCCATCTCGCGGGCGGCGGCGGCCTCGGGGCTCTCGCCGTCCTCGACGACGCCGGCGGCCAGCTCCCAGCCCCAGCTGTCGGTGATGAAGCGGTGGCGCCAGAGCATCAGGACCTCGTCGGCGTCGTTGACGACGGTCGCGACGGCGACGGGGCGGAGTCGGATCAGATAGTGGTCGAGGTGGCGGCCGTCCGGGAGTTCGACGTCCGCGAGGTTCACTCGGAACCAACGGTTTTCATAGACGGAGTGTTCACTCAGTTTCGTCCACTGCACTTTCTTGCCACCTTCCGACTGGTAGGCGCGTGTTCGGTGGCAATATCGCATCAGTTCGAGGGTCAGAGCGGAACGCGCAACGCCCCGTCGATCAACTCCGCCGCCTCCCGGGCGTCCCCCGCGTCACTGGCCAGCAGGTGCTTCCGGGCCTCCAGCAGCCGGTCCCGCAGCCGCCGCGACTCCATCCCGCGCGCCCGCTCGGTCATCTCGACGGCCGTCCGCGCCGCCGAGTCCGCCTCGCCCTGCCGCAGTTCGACCTGGCAGAGCAGCGCGAGGCGGTGCACCCGGCCCCGGTCGTGCGAGGGCGTCCCCACCGCGCGCGCCGCGTGCTCGTACGCCCCCGCGAGATCACCCAGACTGAGGAGGGCCTCCGCCACCTGTACGTTGACGAGGCCCGGTTGCACGTAGCCCGTCTCGGCCGGCTCCGCCGCCGGCGCGATCCGGTCCGCCGCCGTCTCGGCCCGCCGGATGCAGTCGAGCGCCGCCGCCCCGTCCCCGAGCCGGGCGTACGCCTTCGCCTGCATCGCCGTCAGGTCGGCCGCCAGTGCCGGGGTGATGGTCCCGTCGGAGGCCCGCAGCGCCGCCTCGGCGAACGCCACCGCCTGCCGGAACTCCCCCAGCAGCAGCGACTGGTTGACCATCAGCGCGATCACATAGGCCCCGAACGCCCGGTCCCCGCTCGCCTTCGCCAGCCGCAGGGCCTGCTGGAAGTAGCGCTGCGCGAGCCCGTGCGCGTCGGCGTCGTAGGCGCAGATCCCGGCCACCGCCACCAGTCCCCCGGTGGCCCGGTGCAGCGAGCGCCCGAGGGCGTCGCTGTAGGACCCGCGCAGCCGGGGCGCGGCCTCGGTGGTGAGGAAGCCGACGATCCGGGCGCGGGTCGCGATGCCGCCGGCCTTGCGGTACATCTGCTCGTAGTGCGCGCGGGCGGCCCGGAGCAGGGCGATGTCGGCCGGCTCCACCCGGGTCAGCCCGGTCCGGGAGACGTCGGTGTCCTCCGGCGGGTTCTCCCACTCCCACACCGGGATCACCGCCGGGGTGCCGGTCACCGCCGGCGCGGCCACGACGTACGGGCGCTGCTGCTCGTCCGAGCGCCACAGCGCGGTGGCCCGGTCGACGAAGCCGGAGAGCGGGGTGCCGGGGGAGGCGGGCGGCCCGCCGCCGGGCACGCCGAGCCCGATGTCGTCGAGGGTGACGGGCCTGGCGAGGCGGGCCGCGAGCACCTCGCAGATCAGGTCGGGCACCTGGCCGCGCGGCCGCTGGCCCTTCAACCACCTGGCCACGGCGGTGTGTTCGTAACGCAGGGCGAGGCCCCTGGCCCGTCCCGCCCGGTTCACACGGTCGGCGAGACCTGCGTGGGAGACGCCCGCCTCGTCCAGGAGGGCGTCGAGCAGGGTGTTGGGCTGCATGGCCCCTCCGGTCGCTCGGTGAACTCAGCGTAGCGGTGGCCGAATTCGTCCGGTGCGATTTCGCACGGGGTGTGAATGAAGTACCCGTTCTTCCGGTCCGCGCGCGCTGCCGCGCGGGGACCCGTACCGCTTGACTGGGCTCCTCGCCGCCAAGGCGAGAGACCGGGCCGCCGGCTCCCCCTCGTACAGTGCGGCCGCCCGGTCCGCGCCGCCCGTCCCGCTGATCTGCCCGACACTCCGTGGCGGGCCGGGCGGCGCCCGTATCCCCGGTCCCTCCGCTCAAGCGTGGGTGGAGGGAGCGGGCCGGGGACGGCGCAGCCCGGGTTCGGCGGGCTGCGCCGGTACCCGGACCCGGTCGTTGCGGACGACGAGCAGGGCCACGTCGTCGTCGAGCCGCCCTCCGGTGTGCCGCAGCAGCGCTTCGTGCGTCTGCCGCACGACGGTCCCGGGCGACCCTCCGGCGCTCCGGGCGAGCGCCGCCTCCAGACCGAAGAAGCGCCCCCGGCGGTCCCGGGCCTCCTCCGCCCCGTCGGTGTGCAGCACCAGCGTCTCGCCGGGGAGCAACCGGGCGGCGGTGTACGGGACGAGCACCGCCGGCAGCGGCAGCACGCCGAGCGGCGGCAGCGGCTCGCCCACCGGCAGCCGCTCCACCCGGGCACCGAGCCGGTACGGGGCGGGGTGGCCGCAGTCGAGGACGGCGAGCCGCCCGTCGGCGCGGACCTCCAGGAGCATCAGCGTCACGAACTCCTCGGCCACCGGATGCTCCGGTTCGCCCCCGCCGCGGGCCGGGTGCTCGTCCCTGGCTCGCTCCCGCAGATGCCGCTGGAGCGCCCGCTCCAGGCGCCGCAGCACCCCGCCGAGCTCGGGCTCGTCGTGGGCGGCCTCCCGGAAGCTCCCCAGCACCGCGACGACCGCGCCCAGGGCGGCGAGCCCGTGGCCGCGCACGTCCCCGACGACGATCCGCACCCCGTGGGGCGTCGCCACCGCCTCGTACAGGTCGCCCCCCACCGAGGCGCCCCGGGTGGCCGACAACTGCCCCGCGGCCAGGGCGAGTCCGTCGAGCCGGGCGGGTGGCGGGCGCAGCAGCACCCGCTGCGTGGCGTCGGCGACGGCCCGCACCCGCGCCAGCTCGCGCCGCAGCTGCCGGCGCACCCCGAGGACTAGTCCCGTGCCGACGGTGAGGAAGACGATGCTCGTGGCGATCCGCATCGGCAGCCCGGGCTGCCGGGCCAGCGGGCACCCGAACTTCCACGCCACGGCGATCGCGCCCCAGCCGACGGGGAGCGCGAGCGGCGCCGACCGGCGGAGACGGGAGCCGAGGGTGGAGCCGGCGGCGCTCGGACGGAGGCGGTCTGCACGGCTGGTACGGATCATGTACGGCCCTTCCCGAGCCCCCGGCAGCGCCCTGAGGTCCTGCGGCGCACAAGCCCGCCCCTGTGGCCGCGTCGATTCTGCCGACCGTGCGGACCGAGGGGAACACCCCCTGGCGATCTCACCCGAACGAGTGAGCAACCCTCCTGTGCCGCCCCAGGCCTGCCCCACCCCACGCGTACGGAGTGCCGAAGCCCGCCGCCGTGTGCGAGCGGTGGCCGGTCTCGGACACGGCGGAGGGCCGCCCCGGGAACTGGTCCCGGGACGGCCCTCCGTGGCGTACCGCTTCGGCGTCAGGCGCCGCGCAGCACCGCGCCGGTCTGCTCGGCGGCCAGGGCGACCGCGGCGTCGCGGGCGGCGGTGGCCTCCTCGACGGTGAGGGTGCGGTCCTCGGCGCGGAACTTCAGCGCGTACGCCAGGGACTTCTTGCCCTCGCCGACCTGGTCGCCGGTGTAGACGTCGAACAGGCGGATGGACTCCAGGAGTTCACCCGCGCCGACGGCCAGGTGGTGCTCGACCGCGGCGGACGGCACGTCCTGGTCGACGACCAGGGCGACGTCCTGGGTGGCGACCGGGAAGGCCGAGATGCGCGGGGCCTTGACCGGACCCTCGCCCGCCTTCTCCAGCACGTCCAGGTCCAGCTCCATCGCGCAGGAGCGGGCCGGCAGGCCCAGCGCCTTGACGACGCGCGGGTGGAGCTCGCCGCCGTGGCCGGCGAGGGTCTTGACCCCGTCGATCACCACGTGGAAGGCGGCGCAGCGGCCCGGGTGCCACGGGGCGTGCTGGTCGGCGTCGATCAGCAGCTCCGCGCCGGCCTCGGCGGCCACGAGGCGGGCGGCCTCGACCGCGTCGGCCCAGTCGGCCGGGCGGCCCTTGCCCCACCAGCCGGACTGCTCGCGGGCACCGGCGAGGACGACGGCGGCGCGGCGCGGCTGCGCGGGCAGCGCGGCGTCGACGCCGGCGATCTCCTCGTCGGTGGGACGGCGGTCGACCGGCAGGCGGACCGCGACCTTCGCCTCGCCCTGCGGACGGAAGACCAGGCCGGTCTCGAAGAGGGCCAGGTCGTGGCTGCCGCGGCTGTCGTTCCGGCGCAGCGCGGCGAGCAGGCCGGGGAGCAGCGTGGTGCGGAGCGCGGGCTCCTCGTCGGAGAGCGGGTTGACGAGGGTGACGACCTCGCGGCGGGCGTCGTCCGCGTCGAGGCCGAGCTGGTCGAGCGCCTGCTGCCCGATGAAGGGGTAGTTCAGCGCCTCGACGTAGCCGGCGCCGGCGAGGGCGCGGCCGACCCGGCGGTGGACGCGCTGGCGCTCGGTGAGGCCGCGGCCGGCCGGGGGCTTCGGCAGGGTGGAGGGCAGGTTCTCGTAGCCCTCCAACCGGATGACCTCCTCGGCGAGGTCGTTCGGCTCGTTCAGGTCGGGGCGCCACGAGGGCACGGTGACGACGAGCTCGTCCTGGCCGTAGACGTCGCAGCCGACCTCCTGGAGGCGGCGGACGACGGTCTCGCGGCCGTACGCCACGCCCGCGACCTTGTCGGGGTGGTTCGCCGGCATCGCGATCGTGCGGGGCGCCGACGGGGCGGCGATCTCGGTGACGCCGGCCTCGGCGGTGCCGCCCGCGAGCAGCACCAGCAGGTCGACGGTGCGCTGCGCGGCAGCGGCGGCGGCCTGCGGGTCCACGCCGCGCTCGAAGCGCTTGGACGCCTCGGAGGACAGCTTGTGGCGGCGGGCCGTGCGGGCGATCGAGATGGCGTCGAAGTGCGCGGCCTCGATGACGACCTCGGTGGAGCCGGTGACGGCGCCGGTCTCGGGGTCGGTCACCGGGTCGGCGATCTCGGTGTGGGCGCCGCCCATGACGCCCGCGATGCCGATCGGGCCGCGGTTGTCGGTGATGACCAGGTCCGCGGCGTCGAGGACGCGTGCGGTGCCGTCGAGGGTGGTGATCTTCTCGCCGGGCTCGGCGCGGCGGACCCCGATGGGGCCGTCGAGCCGGGTGCGGTCGTAGGCGTGCAGCGGCTGGCCGAGCTCCAGCATCACGTAGTTGGTGATGTCGACGGCCAGCGAGATCGGGCGCATGCCGGCCTTCTGGAGGCGGCGCTGGAGCCAGATCGGCGAGCGGGCCTCGGGGTCCAGGCCGACGACCGTGCGGGCCGTGAAGCGGTCGCAGCCGATCGGGTCGGTGATCTGGACCGGGTAGCCGTACGAGTTCGGCGCGGGCACGTCGAGGAGCGCCGGGTCGCGCAGCGGCAGCCCGTACGCGATGGCGGCCTCGCGGGCGACACCGCGCATCGAGAGGCAGTATCCGCGGTCCGGGGTGACGGCGATGTCGAGGACCTCGTCGTACAGCTCCAGGAGGACGGTGGCGTCGATGCCGACCTCGTGCTCCGGCGGCAGGATGATGATCCCGTGGTTCGGGTCCTCGCCCATGCCCAGCTCCTCGCTGGAGCAGATCATGCCGCGCGAGACCTTGCCGTAGGTCTTGCGCTCGGCGATGCGGAAGTCACCGGGGAGGACGGCGCCGGGCAGGGCCACGACGACCTTGTCGCCGACGGCGAAGTTCCGGGCGCCGCAGATGATCTCCTGGGGCTCGCCGGTGCCGTTGGCCTGGCCGACGTCGACGGTGCAGAAGCGGATGGGCTTCTTGAACTCCGTCAGTTCCTCGATGGTGAGGACCTTGCCGACCACCAGCGGGCCGGTGAGGCCGGCGCCGAGCCGCTCGACGGTCTCGACCTCGAGGCCGGCGGTGATGAGCTTGGCCTGGACGTCGCGGCCGGTCTCCGTCGCCGGCAGGTCGACGTACTCCCGCAGCCAAGAAAGCGGGACCCGCATCAGATCTCCATCCCGAACGGCCGGGTGAACCGGACGTCACCCTCGACCATGTCTCGCATGTCTTCCACGTTGTGCCGGAACATCAGCATCCGCTCGATGCCGAAGCCGAAGGCGAAGCCGCTGTACTTCTCCGGGTCCACGCCGCAGGCGATGAGCACCTTCGGGTTGACCATGCCGCAGCCGCCGAGCTCGATCCAGCCCTCGCTGCCGCAGGTGCGGCAGGGACGGTCGGGGTCGCCGACGGACTCGCCGCGGCAGACGTAGCAGAGCATGTCCATCTCGGCGGACGGCTCGGTGAAGGGGAAGAAGTTCGGGCGGAGCCGGGTCTTCATGTCCGCGCCGAAGAGCGCCTGGACCATGTGGTCGAGGGTGCCCTTGAGGTCGGCCATGGTGAGGCCCTCGTCGACGGCGAGCAGCTCGATCTGGTGGAAGACCGGGGTGTGCGTGGCGTCGAGCTCGTCGGTGCGGTAGACGCGGCCGGGGCACACCACGTAGACCGGGGGCTCCCGGTCGATGAGGGTGCGGGCCTGGACCGGCGAGGTGTGGGTGCGGAGCACGACGCCCGACTCGTCGCCGGTCGTGCCCTCCGGGCCCTGGACGAAGAAGGTGTCCTGCATCTGCCGCGCCGGGTGGTCCGGCACGAAGTTCAGGGCGTCGAAGTTGAACCACTCGGCCTCGACCTCGGGGCCTTCGGCGACCTCGTACCCCATCGACACGAAGACGTCGGCGACGCGCTCCATGAGGGTGGTCAGCGGGTGGCGGGCGCCGGCCGGGATCCGGTCGTACGGCAGGGTGACGTCGACGGCCTCCTCGACGAGGACGCGCGCGTCGCGCTCGGCCTCCAGCTCGGCCTGGCGGGCGGCGAGCGCCTTGGAGACGACACCGCGGGCCTGGCCCACGAGCTTGCCGGCCGCGGCCTTGGCCTGCGGGGGCAGGGCGCCGATCTCGCGGTTGGCGAGGGCGAGCGGCGAGGTGCCGCCGGTGTGCGCCGTCTTGGCGTGCGCGAGCGCGTCGAGGTCGCCGGCGGCGGCGAAGGCGACCACCGCCTCGTCCCGCATGCGCTCGATCTCTTCCGGTTTCAAGGCTTCGACCTCGACCGGGTCGTACGACTTATTGGGTGCCGACATCTCTTCCCGTGCTTCCGTTGGGCTTGGCTGGGGCGACCCCGGTTCGACGACAGACGACAAGGGCGCAAACGTGCCAAAGGTCGAGTCTAACGGGGTGGGGACACGCTGATGAGCCCGTGGGGGCCCCGGTGGCTCTCGATCCCGTCGGGTCTCGGTGGGTGAGACGTCAGACGAGATGGGCCGGGGCGCCGACGGGCAGGATAAATCGGAACTCGGCGCCGCCGCGCGGACCGCGTCCGACGGTGATGGTGCCGCCGTGGGCCTCGACGAGACCCTTGACGATATAGAGGCCGAGTCCGGTGCCGCCGCGCTTGCTGCCGCGCCAGAAGCGGGTGAAGACGCGGTTCATGGACTCCTCGGGGATGCCGGGGCCTTCGTCGCTCACGGTGACCTCCGTCCCCTCCTCGCCGGTTCCGTCGCCGCCCGCGGTGCGGGGCGCCACCTCGATGGTGACGGTTCCGGCGCCGTGGCGCACCGCGTTTTCCAGAAGGTTGCCGAGGATCTGGTCGATCTTGTCGGGATCGGCCCAGAGGGCGGGCAGTCCGGGCCTGATGCGGACGAAGAAGCGGTCGGGGGCCTGGCCGCCGGTGGTGTGCACCTGGACGTGCCGGCCGATGGCGGCGGCGAGGTCGACGGGCTGGCGGCGCACCTCCAGGCGACCGGAGTCGATCCGGGAGATGTCGAGGAGTTCGGCGATGAGCCGCTTGATGCGGCCGGCGTCGGCGTCGACGGTCTCCAGCATGAGCCGCTTCTGCTCGTCGGTGAACCGCTCCCACTTGCTGAGGAGGGTGGCGGTGAAGCCCTTCACGGAGGTGAGCGGGGAGCGCAGTTCGTGGGCGACGGTGGCGATGAGTTCGGCGTGGCTGCGCTCGGAGCGGCGGCGGGCCTCGGTGCCGCGCAGCGAGACGACGACCCGGCGGACTGGCCCCTTGGGGTGCTCGCGGACGTAGCGGGCGGAGACGAGGATCTCGCGGCCGCCGGGAAGCAGCAGGTTCCGCTCGGGCTGGCCGCGCCGGGTGGCGAGGCCGCCGTACGGGTCGGTGAGGCTCCACCAGCGGTGGCCTTTGAGGTCCTCCAGGGGGAGGGCCTGGTCGAGCGGGCGGCCGAGCGCCTCCGGGGCGGGGACGGCGGTGATGCGGCTGGCGGCGGCGTTGAAGCAGACGACGCGGCCGCTCTCGTCGGCGACGACGAGCCCGTCGGGCAGGTCGTCGGGGTCGATCCCGGGCCACGGCTCGGGCGGGCGCGCCCCGTCGCCGCGTCGCTGCGCGGTCCGCGCGGGACTGTCCGTGCCGGCCGTCATCCCCGTCTCCCACCCCTCCGTGTACCGCAGTGGGCTCCCCGAGTGCGTCACTCTACTGGGCGAGGGTGACCGGCGGCAGCCGGAAGACCACACCGGGTGTCCGAAAGACGACGGTGCGGTACGGCGGCGGGGTGCCGTCAGGCGGTGCCGCGGGGGCGCTGGGCGCGGGCCGAGGCGTAGAGGCAGACGGCGGCGGCGGTGGCCAGATTGAGGCTCTCGGCCTTGCCGTGGATGGGGACGCGGACGACGGCGTCGGCGAGGGCCCTGGTCTCCTCGGGCAGCCCCCACGCCTCGTTGCCGAAGATCCAGGCGGTGGGGCCGCCCATGGTGCCGGCGTCGAGCTCGTCGTCGAGGTCGTCCTGCCCTGCGCCGTCGGCGGCGAGGATCCGGACCCCGGCGCCCTTGAGGCCGGCGACGGCCTGTTCGACGGGGACACCGACGGCGACGGGGAGGTGGAAGAGGGAGCCGACGGAGGCGCGGACCGACTTCGGGTTGTACAGGTCGACGGAGGCGTCGGTGAGGATCACCGCGTCGGCGCCGGCGGCGTCGGCGCAGCGGAGCACGGTGCCGGCGTTCCCGGGGTCGCGGACGTGCGCGAGGACGGCGACCAGCTTGGGCCGGGCGGCGAGGACCGCGTCGAACGGCGAGTCGAGGAAGCGGCAGACGCCGACGAGGCCCTGCGGGGTGACGGTCTGGGAGACCTCGGCGAGGACGGCGTCGGAGGCGTGGTGGACACGGGCGCCGGCGGCGCGGGCGGCCTCGACGATGGGCGCGTACCGCTCGGCGGCCTCGACGGTGGTGAAGAGCTCGACGAGGGTGGGGGCGCCGTCGGGGCCCCGGTGCGCGACGGCCTCGCGGACGGCCTGCGGGCCCTCGGCGAGGAAGAGGCGGTCCTTGCCCCGGAAGTTGCGCTTGGCGAGCCGCCGGGCGGCGACGACGCGCGGGGAACGCGGGGAGATCAGCTCGGGGGTGGACATGTGCCTGGGGCTCTCTGTCTCGGTCTCGTCGGGGGTTTCCGCGGCGGGCGGTCAACGCGCCGGACCCGCAGGCGCGGGGCCTGCGGGTCCGGTCGGAAGCACTGCGGCCTGGAAGATCAGGCGGCGGCCTTCGGGGCGTTGACGTCGGCCGGGAGGGCCTTCTGCGCGACCTCGACCAGCGCGGCGAACGCGTTGATGTCGTTGACGGCCAGCTCGGCGAGGATCTTGCGGTCCACCTCGATGTTGGCGGCCTTCAGACCCTGGATGAGGCGGTTGTACGTCATGCCGTTCTGGCGGGCAGCGGCGTTGATGCGCTGGATCCACAGCTGACGGAAGTCGCCCTTGCGCTTCTTGCGGTCGTTGTAGTTGTAGACCAGCGAGTGGGTGACCTGCTCCTTGGCCTTGCGGTACAGGCGCGAACGCTGACCGCGGTAGCCGGAGGCCGCCTCGAGGATCGCCCGGCGCTTCTTGTGGGCGTTGACTGCCCGCTTGACGCGTGCCACTTCTTACTCCTTGTAGCGGGGCCGTGGTGTCTTCACACGACCCGGAAAACGGATGGGTACCGGTCTCGGCCGGATGCCCTCGGCGTCCGAGGGCGGGAGATCAAGCTCAGATGCCCAGCATCTTCTTGATCTTGGCGGCGTCACCCGGGGCCATCTCGGCGTTGCCGGTGAGGCGACGCGTCAGCTTGGACGACTTGTGCTCGAGCAGGTGGCGCTTGCCGGCGCGCTCGCGCAGGATCTTGCCGGAGCCGGTGACCTTGAAGCGCTTCTTGGCACCGGAGTGCGTCTTGTTCTTCGGCATAGCGCCGTTATCTCCTCGTCAGTGGCGCTCCCCCGGTGCGGGCACCGGCGAACCGGGAGCGTCAATCCTTCGTTGGGTGGTACCGGACGGGACCGGGGGGCCGCCCCAGGGGCAGCCCCGTCGGATCACGCCTCGGCGTTCTCGGCCGACGTGTCGGCCGAAGCCTCCTCGGCCGCCGGAGCGGCCTCGGGCGCGATGCCCTGGCGCTCCGCCTTGCGCGCGGCCTGAGCCTCGCGCGCCTCGGCCATGGCCTCGGTCTTCTTCTTGTGCGGGCCCAGAACCATGATCATGTTCCGGCCGTCCTGCTTCGGGTTCGACTCGATGAAGCCAAGCTCCTGGACGTCCTCGGCGAGGCGCTGCAGCAGGCGGTAACCGAGCTCGGGCCGGGACTGCTCACGACCACGGAACATGATCGTGATCTTGACCTTGTCGCCCTGCTTGAGGAAGCGGACGACGTGGCCCTTCTTGGTGTCGTAGTCGTGCGGGTCGATCTTCGGCCGGAGCTTCATCTCCTTGATGACCGTGTGCGCCTGGTTCTTGCGCGCCTCACGGGCCTTCATGGCCGACTCGTACTTGAACTTCCCGTAGTCCATGAGCTTGCACACGGGCGGACGGGCGTTCGCCGCGACCTCGACAAGATCGAGGTCGTACTCCTGCGCGAGCTCCAGGGCCTTGGCAAGGGGGACGATGCCCACCTGCTCGCCGCTGGGGCCGACAAGACGCACCTCGGGAACGCGAATCCGCTCGTTGATGCGGGGCTCGGCGCTGATGGATCCTCCTCGGTAGCACCACGCGACCGCCTTGGCGGACGGACACGTCAATCCAAATCGATGTGACCAACCGAGCGGGGACGCAAAAAATGCCCCAACGGGACACAGGTGGGGCTCCAAGGCAAACCGGAGCACCACCACGGTGAACCGCGGGGCGCACATCGGGCGGCTCCATCGTCCGTACGGAACGATGGGCGCCACCTGACCGGTGACCCGCCGCCCGTGAGGGCGGTCAGGTGGGAGATCGGAGCCTCCACTTGTGGGCCGGGCACACAGGTGTCCGGCCGGTCGTTACACAAGGTTAGCAGGACCCGGCGGTCGGCGCGAACCGCCGGCCCGCTTATCGTGTGGGGCATGAGCGAGACCCCCCAGAACGAGTCCACGACCACCCCCGGCGCCTCCGCCGACAGCCCCGACTTCGATGCCATGACCCGCGACATCGCGGAGGTCCCGGCGGTCGAGGTGATCGTGACCGTCGCCGTCAACCTGATGAGCGCCGCCGCGGTCAAGCTCGGCCTCACCGAGGAGGGCGACGCGCACAAGGACCTCGACGAGGCGCGCAAGCTGATCCACGCGCTCGCGGGCCTCCTCGACGCGAGCACGACCGAGATCTCGTCCTTCCACGCGGCCCCGCTGCGGGACGGACTGAAGTCCCTCCAGCTCGCCTTCCGCGAGGCGTCCTTCGTCCCGGACGAGCCGGGCCAGGGCCCGGGCGAGAAGTACACGGGCGCCGTGTACGGCTAGGCCGCGCGCTCAGTCCCGTACGTAGAAGGGCTCGCCCGGAGGGGTGGCCGCGGCCGGCAGCAGTGCCAGGTCGAGGCCCCGCACCAGGCGGGCCCTCAGTGTTTCGTCGGCGGCGAGGGAGCGGGCCACCCGCTGGGCGGTCTCGGCGGGGGCGGCGTCCTCGGCGAGGACCAGGGCGAGGGTGCCGTCGGCGGTGCCGGGGCCGAGGTGGGCGCGGAGGACGGCGGGCTCGGCGGCGACCGCGGCGCGGACCGCGTCCCGTACGGCCGGGTCGTCGAGGGGGTCGGTGCCGGTGCGGCCCTCGGCGAGGGCGAGCAGCGCGGAACCGCTGACCTGGTACGGCACCGGGCCCGCCAGGTCGAGGACGAGGGTGTCGGCCTTCTCGTGGACGAGGGCGGCGAGCGCCTGCCGGAGCGGGACGGCGACGGGCCGGGCGGCCGGGTCCCACAGGGCGAGCGCGGCGGTCGAGGTGAAGGCGGGGAGGGCGCGCCGGTCGCCGGCGGTCAGCGTCGGCACCGCCATGTCGCTGGTCTTCTCCCGCTTCAGCCCGGTCTCCGGGTCGGTCTCCACCTCGCCGAGGACGGCGACGACGGGGACGAGGAGCCGGGCGCCGCGCAGCGCCTCGAGGACGGGGCCGTGGGCGGTTCTGTCCTCCGCCCAGGCGGCGAGGGCCGCGGCGAGCGCCGGGTGGGCGGTGCCGTCGTCGTCGGAGAAACCGGGGTCCGGGATGTTCTTGAGCTCCACGCCCCGAGCCTAACCGGCCGGGCCGTGCGCCCGGCCCGCCGGGCAGGCGGTCAGCGGGTGCGGCCGGCCCGGTGGAGGACCAGGGCGGTCAGCAGGAGGAGGGCGCCGAGTCCGCCGGCGAGCGGGGCGAGGAGTCCGGGGGCGGTGTCCTCCTCGGCGGCGGCGAGGGGGCCGGGGCCGAAGTACTGGCCGCGGTGGCCCGCCGTGGCGTTCTTCGGGTCGCCGCCCTTCAGCGCGGCGCCCGCCTCGATGGCGGCGGCCGGGTCGACGGTGCCGTACCCCTTGTCGTCGCTGCGGCCGCCCTCGGGCCGGTCGCGGGCGGTGTCGACGAGGAGCTTCTTGACCTGGGCGGGGGTCAGGTCGGGGTGGGCGGAGCGGACGAGGGCGACGGCGCCGGAGACGAACGCGGCGGCGGCGCTGGTGCCCCAGCCCTCGTAGTACTTGCGGTCCGGGTCCGCGATGACGATGTCGACTCCGGGGGCGCTGACCGTGGCGTACCAGCGGCGGGTGGAGAAGGAGGCGCGGGTGCCGTGGCGGTCGACGGCGGTGACCGCGATGACGCCGGGGTAGGCGGCCGGGTAGGAGATGTGGTCGCCCTTCTCGCCGCCGTTGCCCGCGGAGGCGACGACGGAGACGCCCTTGGCGAGGGCGTACTGGACGGCGGCGTCCTCGCCGGGGTCGGGGTGGGCGGACTTGGAGTCGTCCCCGAGGGAGAGGTTGATGACGTCGGCCCCGTGGTCGGCGGCCCAGCGGATGCCCTGGGCGAGGGCGGTGCCGCGGGTCTTGCGGGCCTTGTCGCGGGCCTTGTCCTTGCCTTCGAGGATGACCCGGACGGGCAGGATGCGGACGCCGGGGGCGATGCCGAGGACGCCGCTGCCGTCGGCCCAGCCGTGGCCGTGGCCGGCGATGATGCCGGCCATCGCGGTGCCGTGCCGGGCCCAGGTCGCGTCGCCCCTCGCGGCGCCGAAGCCGATGAGGTCGTGGCCGGGCAGGACGGAGCCGGCGAGGTCGGGGTGGTCGGCGTCGACGCCGGTGTCGAGGACGGCGACGGTGACGCCCTCGCCCTTGGTGGTGCGCCACGCCTCGGAGGTACGGAGGGTGTCGTGGCCCCACTGGCGGTCGCGGATGGCGTCGGCGTGCGCGGGCGCGGCGGCGGGGAGCACGGCGAACACGGCGGCGAGCAGGGCGGCGGGCACCCCGGCGGAGGCGCGGGCACGCGCGCGCGTGCGGGTACGGGGCTGCCGGGTCACCGCTGGTCCTCTTCCTTCGCCGCGTTCAGGGCGGTGGTGCGGAGCTGCTGTTCCAGGCGTTCGGCGATGCCGAGGGCCTCGTGACCGAGGCCGGACTGGGCCACGGCGTCCGTGCGGCCCTTCTTCATGGCCTGGTCGGCGGCGACCGCGCGGCCGGCGGTGCGGCCGTCGGCGAAGCCGGAGACGGCGGTGACGACGACGGGCAGGTCGGCGGGGGCGGTCACCCACCAGGCGGCGCGCTGGCCCGGGCCGAAGCCGGCGGCGACGGTGCCGGGTCCGGCGAGCGCCGGGGGCACGTCCTGGCCGAGGCGGGCGGTCAGTCTCCGCCCGTCGAGGGCGCGCTGGGCGGTGACGTCGGCGCGGGTGAAGACGAGGCCGACGGTGAGGACGCTGCTGGCGGTGGCGTCGGTGTAGGTGGCGCGCACGACGCGCTCGCAGCCGAGCGGGCTCAGGGCGGTGAGCAGCCTGGGGGCGAGGGAGGCGGGGGCGCAGGGGGCGTCCGGGGCGACGACGATCCGGGTCCAGGTGCGGGCGGAGGGGCCGGGGCCCGCCTGGGGGGCGGTGAGGGTGCGGGGGAAGAGGGTGTCGACGGGAGCGTTGTGCCAGAGCTCCTTCGCGACCGCGTACCCGGCGGGTTCGGCGGGCTTCCCGCCGCCGGAGGCGGCCAGCCAGACCCCGGCGAGCGCCCCGCCGACGAGGCCGATCCCGAGCACGACACAGGCGCCGACGGCCAGGGTCCTGCCCCGCCGCCGCTCCCGTATGGGCCGCAGCCGGGTGGTCGTCTCGACCGGCGTCTCGTCCGTCCCGTTGGCCGGCACCCGCACGGCGCGCAGCCGGGTGGTGGTCTCGACGGGCGCGGCGGCCGGGGCCGTGGCGACCGGGCGGTGCGGGGCACGGGCCGGGGGCAGCGGGGCGGAGGTGTTCGAGGGCCTGGACGTGGCTCCGGCGGCGGGGGCGGAGCCGGAGCCGGCCGGGCTCCGCGGGGCGGACGCCGCTGCGGCGGTACGGGGCGCGGGTGCGGCGGCCGGGCGCGGCGGGGTCGCCGGGCGGGCGGGCGGCGCCGTGGCCTGGCGCGGCGCCGGGGTGCTCGGGGTGGCCGGGGTGGTCGCCGGGGGCAGTGGGGCCGCGCCGGACGGGCGGGGCGGGGTGGCCGCGGGCGGCTGCGCGGGGCGGGCCGGGGGCGGGGTGTCACGGCCGGCGGTCGTCGCGCGCGGGGCCGACGCGGGCGGCGCTGCCGGTGCGGCCGGCGGGCGGTGCGGGGCGCGGGCCGGGGGCAGCGGGGCCGGGGCGGTCGCGGGGCGCGGGGGCGTGCCCGCCACGGGGGGCGCGGCCGGAGTCGGAGCGGCGTCCGAGCGCGGGGCCGGAGCCGTACCGGAGGCGGGTGCCGTGCCGGAGGCGGGACGCGGGGCGGGGGCCGTGTCGGAGGCGGGGCGCGGGGCCGGAGTCGTACCCGCATCCGGGCGGGGGGCGGTGCCGGGGGCGGGGCGCGCGGGCGCGGGCGGGTCGGACGGGGGCCTCGGCGCGGGTGTCTCGGAGGTCTGGCGGGCGGGAGGCGTGAGGTGGGTGGTGAGGGAGGAGAGGGCGCTGGTGGGAGCGGGGAGGGTCTCCGTGACGCGGGGGGCGTGCGGGTTCTGCTCGCTGGTCATCCCGCCCCCTGCTCCCGCCGACAATGCCCGCCACTCTACGGGCTGTTCCCCGCCGCGCGGGAACCCAGGGGTACCCACCCCCCTGACCGTCTGGCAAGCTCGGGCCATGACTCCCCGTGCCGCCGACAGGGCCCGGTACGACCGGGCCACCGCCGCTCTGGACGCGCCGCTGGCGATCGTCGATCTGGAGGCGTTCGACGCGAACGCGGACGACCTGGTGCGCCGGGCGGGCGGCAAGCCGATCCGGGTGGCCAGCAAGTCGGTGCGGTGCCGGGCGCTCCTGGAGCGGGTGCTGGCGCGGGACGGGTTCGCCGGGGTGATGTCGTTCACGCTCCGCGAGTCGCTGTGGCTGGCCCGGGCCGGCTTCGAGGACGTGCTGCTCGCCTATCCGTCCGTCGACCGGGCGGGGTACGCGGAGCTGGCGCGCGATCCGAAGCTCGCCGCCGCCGTGACGGTGATGGTCGACGACGTGACGCAGCTGGAGCTGATCGACGCGGCGCGGGCCGGCGGCACGGAGGAGGTGCGGGTCTGTCTGGAGATGGACACCTCGCTGCGCCTGCTGGGCGGCCGGGTCCGGGTCGGCGCCCGGCGCTCCCCGCTGCGGACGCCGGGGCAGCTGGCGGAGCTGGCCCGGTCGGTGGCGCGCCGGCCGGGGTTCCGGCTGGTCGGTCTGATGGCGTACGAGGGGCACGTGGCGGGCGTCGGGGACGCGGTGGCCGGGCGGCCGCTGCGGTCGCGGGCGGTCAGGGCGATGCAGGCGGTGGCCCGCCGGGAGCTGGCCGAGCGGCGGGCGGCGGTGGTCGGGGCCGTACGGGCGGTGGCGCCGGAGCTGGAGTTCGTGAACGGCGGTGGCACCGGCAGCGTGCAGCACACCGCGGCGGAGGCGGCCGTGACCGAGATCGCCGCCGGGTCCGGTCTCTACGTGCCGCGGCTCTTCGACGGCTACTCGTCCTTCAGCGGCCGGCCGGCCGCGCTCTTCGCGCTGCCCGTGGTGCGCAGGCCGGGTGTCGGGGTCGTCACCGTGCTCGGCGGCGGCTACCCGGCGTCCGGTGCGGCGGGGCGCGACCGGCTGCCGGTGCCGTACCTGCCGGAGGGGCTGCGCTACGACCCGCAGGAGGGCGCCGGCGAGGTCCAGACGCCGCTGCTGGGCTCGCCGGCCGACGATCTGAGGATCGGCGACCCGGTGTGGTTCCGGCACGCGAAGGCCGGCGAGCTGTGCGAGCGGTTCGACGCGCTGCACCTGGTGGAGGGGGACCGTGTGGTGGACACGGTCCCGACCTACCGGGGCGAGGGCCGCACCTTCCTCTGACTCCCCGTGACTCCCTAGAGGGGGGTCACGTAGGCGCCGGAGATGCCGCCGTCGACGAGGAAGTCGGCGGCGTTGACGAACGAGGAGTCGTCGCTGGCGAGGAAGGCGACGGCCGCCGCGATCTCCTCCGCCTCGGCGAACCGGCCGACCGGGATGTGGACGAGCCGGCGGGCGGCCCGCTCCGGGTCCTTGGCGAACAGCTCCTGGAGCAGCGGGGTGTTGACCGGTCCGGGGCAGAGCGCGTTGACCCGGATGCCCTCGCGGGCGAACTGGACGCCGAGCTCGCGGGACATGGCGAGGACGCCGCCCTTGGAGGCGGTGTACGAGATCTGGCTGGTCGCCGCGCCCATGATCGCGACGAAGGAGGCGGTGTTGATGATGGAGCCCCGGCCCTGGCGCCGCATGTACGGCAGGGCGGCCTTGCAGCACAGGTAGACGGAGGTGAGGTTGACGTCCTGGACGCGCTTCCACGCCTCCAGACCGGTCTCCAGGATGGAGTCGTCGTCGGGCGGGGAGATGCCCGCGTTGTTGAAGGCGATGTCGACGGAGCCGTAGGTCTCGAAGGCGACGCGGAAGAGCGCCTCGACCTCCTCCGGGTCGGTGACGTCGACCTTGACGAAGGTGCCGCCGACGGCCTCGGCGGCGGCCTTCCCGGCCTCCTCGTCGATGTCGCCGCAGACGACGTGCGCGCCCTCGGAGGCGAGCCGGCGGGCGGTGGCGAGGCCGATGCCGCTGCCGGCGCCGGTGATGACGGCGGTGCGGCCGACGAGGCGGCGGCAGACGATCTCTTCGCTGGTCGGGTTGCTGCTCACAGTGCGGGGCCCTCCGTGCTGATGAAGACGTTCTTGGTCTCGGTGAAGGCGGTCAGGGCGTCGGGGCCGAGTTCCCGGCCGAGTCCGGACTGGCCGAAGCCGCCGAACGGGGTCCAGTAGCGGACGCTGGAGTGGGAGTTGACGGAGAGGTTGCCGGCCCGGACGGAGCGGGCGGCGCGCAGGGCGCGGCCGACGTCCCGGGTCCAGATGGAGCCGGCGAGGCCGTACGGGGTGGCGTCGGCGAGCCGGAGGGCGTCGGCCTCGTCCTCGAAGGGGAGGACGACGGCGACGGGTCCGAAGATCTCCTCGACGGCGCAGGGGGCGTCCTCGGCGACGCCGGTCAGGACGGTCGGCGGGAACCAGAAGCCGGGCCCTTCGGGCGCCTTGCCGCGGATGGCCTCGGCGTCCTCGGGGACGTGGGCGCGGACCCGGTCGAGCTGGGCGCGGGAGATCAGCGGGCCCATCTGGGTGCGCGGGTCGAGCGGGTCGCCGACGACGATCTCCTCGATCGCCGGGGTGAGGAGTTCCATGAAGCGGTCGAAGACGCTCCGCTGGACGAGGATGCGGGTGCGGGCGCAGCAGTCCTGGCCGCTGTTGTCGAGGAAGGCCATGGGGGCGGCGGCGGCCGCCGCCTCGATGTCCGCGTCGGCGAAGACGATGTTGGGGCTCTTGCCGCCGAGTTCGAGGGTGAGCCGCTTCACCTGGTCGGCGGCCTTGGCCATGATCCGCTTGCCGGTGCGGGTGGAGCCGGTGAAGACGATCTTGGCGATGCCGGGGTGGGTGACGAGGGCTTCGCCTGCGACGGGCCCCTCGCCGGGGAGGACCTGGAAGAGGTGCTCGGGGAGGCCGGCCTCCAGGGCGAGTTCGGCGAGGCGGAGCGCGGTGAGGGGGGTGGTCTCGGCCGGTTTGAGGATCACGGCGTTGCCGGCGGCGAGGGCGGGGGCGGTGGCCCAGGCGGCGATCGGCATGGGGAAGTTCCAGGGCGCGATGACGCCGACGACACCGAGGGGTTCGAGGATCGTGAGGTCGATGCCTCCGGGGACGGGGATCTGGCGTCCGTTCAGGCGCTCGACTCCCCCGGCCGCGTAGTCGAGGAGGTCGCGGACGTTCCCGGCCTCCCAGCGGGCGTTGCCGAGGGTGTGGCCGGCCTCGCGGACCTCCAGGAGGGCGAGTTCCTCGGTGTGCGCGTCGACGACCGAGGCGAAGCGGCGGAGCAGCCGGGCGCGGTCGGCGGGAGCGGCGGCGGCCCACGCGGTCTGCGCGGCGGCGGCCCGGGTGACGGCGGCGTCGACGTCCGCGGGGCCGGCGGCGGGGACGGTGGCGACGTGTTCCTCCGTCGCCGGGTTGAGTACGTGGAGCTCGGTGGGCAAGGCTCGTTCCTCTCGGGGGTGTGCGGAGGAGTCCGGGGTCGGCGGCGGCTTCCCGGGGTTCCGCCGGAGGAGTCCGGGTGCCCGGCGGCTCCCCCGCGGTGTTCTTCAGAGGCGTTCGAAGGAGCGGCGCAGTTCCCAGTCCGTGACCGCCGCGTCGAAGGCGGCGAGTTCGACGAGGGCCATGTTGCGGTAGTGGGCGACGACCTCGGCGCCGAAGGCGTCCTTGGCGATCTCGCTGGTCTCCCAGAGCTCGGCGGCCTCGCGCAGGGTGGTGGGGACGTGGGCGTGGTCGGCGGCGTAGGCGTTCCCGGTGCAGGGCGGGGGGATTTCGAGGCCCCGCTCGATGCCGTGGAGGCCCGCGGCGATCATCGCGGCGACGGCGAGGTAGGGGTTGACGTCGCCGCCGGGCAGCCGGTTCTCGAAGCGGGTGGAGCGCCCGTGGCCGACGATCCGCAGCGCGCAGGTGCGGTTGTCGGGGCCCCAGGCGACGGCGGTCGGGGCGAAGGAGCCGGGCTGGAAGCGCTTGTAGGAGTTGATGTTGGGGGCGTAGAGGAGGGAGAAGTCCCGCATCGCGGCCAGTTGCCCGGCGAGGAAGTGCCGCATGACCTCGGACATGCCGTGGGGGTCGTCCCCGGCCATCACGTTGGTGCCCGCCTCGTCCTGGAGGGAGAGGTGGATGTGGCAGGAGTTGCCCTCGCGCTCGTTGTACTTGGCCATGAAGGTGAGCGAGACGCCTTCCTGGGAGGCGATCTCCTTGGCCCCGGTCTTGTAGACGGCGTGCTGGTCGCAGGTGACGAGGGCTTCGTCGTAGCGGAAGGCGATCTCGTGCTGGCCGGGGTTGCACTCGCCCTTGGCGGACTCGACGGTGAGGCCGGCGGCGGCCATCTCGTTGCGGATGCGGCGCAGCAGGGGCTCGATGCGGCCGGTGCCGAGGACGGAGTAGTCGACGTTGTACTGGTTGGCCGGGGTGAGGTCGCGGTAGCCGGAGTCCCACGCCTCCTCGTAGGTGTCCCGGAAGACGATGAACTCCAGTTCCGTACCGACGTGGGCGGTGAGGCCGTGTGCGGCGAGCCGGTCCAGCTGCCGGCGGAGGATCTGGCGGGGGGCGGCGACGACGGGTGAGCCGTCGGCCCAGGCCAGGTCGGCGGTGACGAGGGCGGTCGCGTCGTTCCACGGGACGCGGCGGAGGGTGGCGAGGTCGGGGTGCATGGCGAAGTCGCCGTAGCCGCTCTCCCAGGAGGACATCGCGTAGCCGTCGACGGTGTTCATCTCGGTGTCGACGGCGAGGAGGTAGTTGCACCCCTCGGTGCCGTGGGCGAGCACCTCGTCGAGGAAGAAGGGCGCGGCGAACCGCTTCCCCTGGAGCCGGCCCTGCATGTCCGGGAAGGCCAGGACTACGGTGTCGATCTCGCCGTCGGCCACGAGGGAGCGCAGTTCCTCGACGGTCAGCGGGGGTGTGCGGTCTGCCACGGGATGCCTCTCCTCGTTCGGCCTGCCGGGAGTCATAAGGTATGGGGCGAGACCATTGCTTGGGAAGTGCCAGGGGAAGGGGCGACGAGAAGTGATCCGTACGAGTGAACCCGGCGGTCCCGCCGACCGGTTGACGCCCGTGCTGCGCCCGGTCCGGGCCGGCAACGGTTTCGAGGAGGCGCTGGAGCAGGTCCTCCAGGTGGTCCGCCTCGGCCTGGTCCCGGCGGGCGGGCGGCTGCCCGCCGAGCGGGAGCTGGCCGAGCGGATGGGGATCAGCCGGGTGACGCTGCGCGAGGTCCTGAAGGTGCTCCAGGAACAGGGCCTGGTGGAGAGCCGGCGCGGCCGCTACGGCGGAACGTTCGTGCTGCCGCGCCCGCAGGACCCGGACGAGGCGGAGCTGCGCCGCCGGGTCGCCGCGGTCGACATGGAGGACGCGCTGCGCTTCCGGGAGGTCCTGGAGGTGGGGGCGGCCGGGCTGTGCGCGGCGCAGGGCCTGGACGCGGCCGCCGCGGAGCGGCTGCGGGCGGCGCTGGCGGCGACCCGTGACGCCCCGCCGGCCGACTACCGCCGCCAGGACACGCTGCTCCACCTCACGCTCGCCGGGCTCGCCGGCTCGCCGAGCCTGACGGCCCAGTACGCGGCGGTCCGCGCGACCGTCAACGACCTGCTGGACTGCATCCCGCTGCTGGTCCGCAACCTGGAGCATTCCCAGCACCAGCACGCGGCGCTGGTGGACGCGGTCCTGGAGGGGGACGCGGACGCGGCCCGCGAGGTGATGCGGGAGCACTGCGCGGGGACGGCGGCGCTGCTGCGCGGCTTCCTGGCCTGAAAGGTATGTCAGCGGTCCATTGGGGCGCGGCACGGCCTAGAGTCGGCGGCAGGTTCCCCGCGTAGCGCCGGCACCGCACGTACCGCTCGTACCGCACGCACTGCTCGTACCGCACCTACCGCACCTATCCGCACGGACCAGGAGGCAGCCCCGTGACCGAGCCGCTCATCGGCGTAACGACCTATCTCGACCGGGCGCGCTGGAGGGCCTGGGACATGCCGGCGGCGCTGCTGCCCGCGCAGTACCCGCGGTACGTGCGGGAGGGCGGCGGTCTCGTGGTGATGCTGCCGCCGGACGAGCCCGCCGCGGCGGCGGCGGTGCTGGCCCGCCTCGACGGTCTGGTGGTGGCGGGCGGTGCGGACGTGGAGCCCGTACGGTACGGCGCCGAGCCCGACCCCCGGACCGGACCGCCGGCGCGGGAGCGGGACTCCTGGGAGCTGGCGCTGATCGACGCCGCGCTCGCCTCGGGCACCCCGTTGCTCGGGATCTGCCGGGGGATGCAGCTGCTCAACGTGGCGCTGGGCGGCACGCTGACACAGCACCTGGACGGGCACGTGGAGGCCGAGGGGGTGATGGGGCGGCACCCGGTGAAACCGGTGCCGGGGACGCTGTACGCCTCGCTCGTCCCGGAGCTCGCCGATGTGCCGACCTATCACCACCAGGCCGTGGACCGGCTCGGCGCGGGCCTGGTGGCCTCGGCGTACGCGGAGGACGGCACGGTGGAGGCGGTGGAGCTGGCGGAGCCGGCCTGGGCGCTCGGGGTGCAGTGGCACCCGGAGATGGGTGAGGACCCGAGGGTGGTGCGCGGCCTGGTGGAGGCGGCCGTGCGCCGGCGGTGAGGCGGGTGCGCGGGGCGGCCGGGGTGGGCGGTCCGGCCGCCCCGCGGTTCGCGGGGCCGCGCCGTCAGGCGGCGGGCAGGGTGGCCGCCACCGGACGGCGGCCGAGCACCAGGTAGAGGGCGGTGGCGACGGCCATGCCGACGGGCAGCGACAGGTCCATGCCGACGGCGGCGGCGACCGGGCCCGTGTAGATGCTGTCGACGCACAGCGCGCCGGCCGCGGCGCCGCCGAGCAGGGCGGTCACGCCCGCCGCGTTGACGCCGCCGGTGTACCAGAAGGGGCTGCCGGCGGTCTCGTCGGAGAGGGCGGCCACGTCGTAGCGGTTGCGGCGGAGCAGGATGTCCGTGGCGTAGACGCACATCATCGGGCCGGTGAGGACCGTGATCACCTGGAGGGCGTTGCTCACGGTGTCCAGGAAGTTGGAGACCAGCAGCCCGTAGAGGGTGAGGGCGACCGCGACGGCGCCGTCCACGAGCACGCTGACCGTGCGGCGGACGCGCAGGCCGACGGCCTGGAGGGCGAGTCCGGCGCTGTACGCGGTGAGGGCGTTGATGGCGATGGTGCCGAGGACCAGGGCGAGCAGGAAGACCGGCACGAACCAGCCCGGCAGGATGCCCTGGAGCGCCGTCTGCGGGTCGGACATGTCGACGACGGTGGCGGCGAGGGCGCCGAGCGAACAGACGACGACGCTGGGCACGAACGCGCCGAGCGCGTTCCACAGCACGATGGCGCGCGGGGAGCTGTCGCGGGGCAGGTAGCGGGAGAAGTCGGCGCTCGTGGTGTACGAGAGCGGGCCGGAGGCGATCATCGTGGTGCCCGCGAGCAGCAGCGCCCACAGGGCGACGCCGGAGTGCGACTCGGCCGGGGTGTACGAGAAGTCGGCGTTCCGCAGGACGGCGAGGGCGACGACGGCGAACGCGGCGCTCAGGACCAGCGTGATCGGCAGGTAGAGCTTGATGATCAGCGCGTGCCCGTAGACGCTGATGACCAGTGTGAGGGCGGCGATGACCACGATGACCGCCACCTTCGTCGGGGTGCCGACCGGGAGTCCGGTCTTCTCGACGAGCGCGAAGGCGGCGGTCGCGGCGGCCGCCAGGTTGAGCGCGAAGTAGCAGACGGAGACGAGCCAGCCGCCGACGGCGTTGTTCACGCGGTTGCCCCGGATGCCGTAGAGCGCGCGGGTCACGACCTCGCTGGGCACGCCCGCGGCCGGTCCCGAGGTGGCGAGGACGCCGGTGAGGACCCAGAAGAGGTTGCCGACGACGATCACGCCGATCGCCTGCCCGAGGGTGAGGCCCATGAGGACCAGGGCGCCGCCGATGACGAGGCTGAGGTAGTTGACGTTCGCCGCGGCCCAGACGGAGAACAGCTCACGGGGGTGGCCGTGGCGCTCGCCGTCCGGGATGTGGTCGATGCCGTGGGCCTCGATGCGGCCGGGCCGGTCACCCGCCGGCAGGGGTGCCGACGCGCGCTCTGTCCCGGAGCGCGGGTCGGGGATCGTGGAAGCCATGCGGCCCTCCGGTGCGTGATTGCCCACCTGGTTGCTTATTGGTCGCACACTCAATAGCATCGCCGGTATGTCGTCAAGCGTCCAGCGCAAGCGAATCCGGAAATCACCCGAGGCCCGGCGGGCGGAGATCGTGGCGACCGCCGCGCGGATCGCCCTGACCGAAGGTCTCGAGTGCGTCACCCTGCGGCGGGTCGCCGAGGAGCTCGCCGTCCGGCCCGGTCTGATCAGCCACTACTTCCCCTCGGCCGAGGACCTGGTGGCCGAGGCGTTCTCGGTCGCGGCCCTCGGCGAGCTCGACTCGCTGCTGCCGGCCGAGCGCGCGGACGGCACCCCGGCGCAGTACCTGGCCCGGTACTTCGCGCTGTCGTCCGGCGAGGCGTACGACGACATCAGCCGCCTCTGGATCAACGCCCGGCACCTGAGCCGCTACCGGCCGGTGCTGCGGGACGTGGTCACCCGGATGGAGCTGGCCTCCGACGACCGGCTGGAGGAGCTGATCCGCGACGGCGTCGCCCGCGGTGACTTCCGCACGGACGACCCCAGGTCCGCGGCGATCCAGGTGCTGGTCGTCCTGGACGGCCTCGGCGCCCACGCCAACTCCGACCGCACCGACCGGCCCGCGGCCGTCACCCGCCTGGCCCTCAGCACCGCGGAACGCGCCCTCGACCTCCCGCACGGCACCCTCGACGCCCCCGGCGCGACGGGCGGCCTCCCCCTCACCTTCTCCCCCACGGAGGCGGCCGAGGCGGCGGTGCCGCGCCTGGCGGCGGCCGCGGCGGCCGCGACCGCCGACGCCTCGGCCACCCCCGACGACGTGGCGACCGCCGGAGCCTGACGGCGGGGGCCGTACGGCCACGCCGGGGGCCGTACGCCACGCCGGGGGCGTACGCCTTGTGAGCGTGGGTGCGCCCTTCGCGCCCGGCGCGCACGGGGCGGACCGGCGGCCGTACGACCGACGCGAACGCGCCGGAGACGTGCGGGGCGTACGCGTCCGGCGCACGCGTACGCGTCAGCGCGGGCGTACGCGTCAGCGCGGGCGTACGCGTCAGGTCGCGGCGTGCGTCGCACGCTGGGGCCCGGGCGCCGGCGCGCGGCCGGGCGTCGCCGTACGTCCGGGCGTGGCGCGCGCCCGTACCGCCCGTGCCGTGATCACCCTTCTCGTACCACCACCGCTAGGAGCACCCCCGTGTCCACCCGACTCGTCCTCCACTCCGCCCGTCTGCTCGACCCCGCCACCGGCGGCTTCCTCGCGGCGAGCGCGCTCGCCGTGGGCGAGGACGGGCGGATCGCCGCGCTCGGCGACGACCGCGCGATGCGGGAGCTCGCCGGACCGGCGACCACCGTCGTCGACCTGAAGGGCGCGGTCGTCACCCCGGGCCTCGTCGACGGGCACGTCCACCCCGTGACCGGCGCCGAGCTCACCGGCGGCCTCGACCTCTCCCGCTGCGCCGACCTCGCCGACGTGCGGGAGGCGCTGGCGGGCGAGGTGCGGGGGCTCGGCCGGGGCGACTGGCTGTTCGCCTGGGGCCTCGACCCGAACGTCTTCGGTGACGAGCCGGTCGGCGTCGCCCCCTTCGACACCGTCCTCGACGGAGTCCCCGCCTTCCTGCTGCTCTTCGACGCGCACTCCGCGCTCGCCTCCCGCCGCGCCCTCGAACTCGCCGGGATCGACGGCCCCCGCTCCTTCGCCCAGGCGTCCGCCGAGATCGTCTGCGACGCCGACGGGCGCCCCACCGGGCTGCTCCAGGAGGACGCCGCCTGCGAGCTGGTCGAGCGCGTCGCCCCGCAGCCGACCCGCGCCGAGCGCCTGGAGCGGCTGGCCGAGGCGCTGGACGGGATGGCGGCGGCCGGCCTGACCGGCGGGCACGTCATGGACGCCAACGGCGACAGCCTCGACCTCTTCGCCGAGCTGGACGCCGCCGGCCGGCTGCCGCTGCGGCTGCGGGTGGCCCCCTGGAGCCAGCCCGGCACCGACGCGCTCGGCGTCCAGGAGCTGATCTCCCTGCAGGGCCGCGGCGGCGCGCTCTGGCAGGTCGCCGGCGTGAAGCTCTTCATGGACGGCACCATCGACAACGGCACCGCGTGGCTGGAGAAGCCGGACTGCCACGGCGAGTCCACCCACGCCTTCTGGCCGGACCCCGAGGCGTACACGGAGGTCATCGGCGCTCTGCACCGCGCCGGGGTGCCGACGGCCACCCACGCCATCGGCGACGCCGCCGTCCGGCACGTCCTGGACGCCGTGGAGAAGGCGCGGTCGACCGGCGGCGACCCGGGCGTACGTCACCGGGTCGAGCACATCGAGACCGTCCCGGACGACACCCTCGGCCGCTTCGCGGAGCTGGGCGTCATCGCCTCGATGCAGCCCACCCATTGCTGCGACTTCACCCGCGCCGACCACACCGACAACTGGTCCCGCCGGCTCGGCGAGGAGCGCGCCGGGCGCGCCTGGCGCTGCCGCGACCTGGTGGACTCGGGGGCGACCGTGGTGCTGGGCTCGGACTGGCCGATCGCGCCGTTCCCGCCGCTGGGCGTGCTGGCCGGCGCCGTGCACCGCCGCCCCACCCGCGACCTGGCGCAGCCGCCGCACGGGCCCGAGCAGGCGCTGACCGTGCTGGAGGCGCTGCGCGGCCTGACGACCGGCGCGGCCTACGCGGCCGGCGAGGAGCGGAGCTCCGGCCGGCTCGCGGCGGGCCACCGCGCGGACCTGACGGTCCTCGCGGCCGACCCGCTCACCACGCCCGCCGCGGAGCTCCCGGACCTCCCGGTCCTCCTGACGGCGGTGGACGGCCGCGTCACCCACCGAGCCCCGCAGCTGTAGAAGCCCCCGGCCGGGTGGGCCCCGTCAGGGAACCCTCGTCAGGGAGCCCTGTCAGAGAAGCCACCTGCGTGGGAGACGACCTGGCCGGGAATCCCTCGTGAGGGAAGCTACCTACCCAGGAGACGACCTGCCCGGGAAGCCCCGTCAGGGAATCCCCGTCGGGGAGCCCCCGTCAGGAACCCCCCCTGCCCGTGAACCCTTGTCCGGGAAGCCCCGTCCGGGGCTCCCGGACAGGGAAGCCCTGTCAGAGGTTCCCGGGCAAACAAGCCCCGTCAGAGGTTCCCGGCCAGGGAAGCCCCGGACGGGAACCCTCAGCCACCCGGCCGCGCCCTCGTCAGGGAGAGGAGGTCGCGGGCCGGGCCGGTGGGGCGGTGGCCGGTCGGCCAGACGGCCCGCAGGTCGCGGGTGAGCCGGGCGCCCGCGACCGGCACGGCGACCAGTCGGCGCGAGGACAGCTCCTCGGCGATCGCCAGCTCGCTGAGGACCGCCGGGCCCGCGCCGCTGACCGCCGCCGCCTTCACGGCGGTGGTGGAGGCGAGTTCGAGGAGCGGGCGGGCGAGCCCGCCGTGCCCGGCGAGGGCCGCGTCGAGGACCTGCCGGGTGCCCGAGCCGTGCTCCCGCAGCACCAGCGGGGTCGCGGCCAGCTCGGCCGGCTCGATCGGGGCGCGGCGGCGGGCCCACGGGTGGGAGGGCGCGGTCACGACCGCGAGCCGGTCGTGGGCGACGACGGTGCCGTCGAGACCGTCGGGCACCGCGAGACCCTCCACGAAGCCGAGGTCCGCCTCCCCCGCGAGCAGCCGCTCCGCGACGACGGCCGAGTTTCCCGCCTGGAGCGACACCGCGGTGTCGGGCCGCTCGGCGCGCAGCGCGATCAGCCACCCCGGCAGCAGGTACTCGGCGATCGTCATCGACGCCACCACCCGCAGCCGCGAGTCCCGGCGTCCCCGCAGCGCCTGCACCCCCGCGTCGAACGCCTCCGCGGACTCCACGATCCGGCGCGCCCAGTCCGTGACCAGCGCGCCCGCGTCGGTGAGCCGCGAGCCACGCGGGGAGCGGTCCACGAGCGCCACGCCGAGCTGCCGCTCCATGGAACGGATCCGGCTGCTCGCCGCCGGCTGCGTGATCCCGACCTCGCGGGCGGCGGCCCCGAGACTGCCGTGCCGGGCGACGGCGAGGAGCAGTTCGAGTGCGCCGAGATCGGGCACCCGGTGCGAGAGGTGCGCGGTCACCGGCTCGCGCGCCCCCGCCGCACCCGTACCGGACCCCGCACCCGTACCGCCCCTGCCGGAACCGGCGACACCACCACCGGCGGCCACGATCGCCGCGGCGGCCGTCCGCCCTCCGGCCCGGCCGGAACCACCGGCTCGCCCGGCACTCTCGGCGCCACCGGCGCTCCCGGCGCCGCCGTCGCTCCCGTCCGTGCGCCGTTCCGCCCCCGTGCCGCCGCCGTTCCTCTCCCCGCTCATAAAGCCAGCTTATGACGTCATAGCCCCATGATCCCTGGTGGGGGCGCTGACCTGCGGCGACGGTGGAGTCATGGCAAGCCTCGCATCCTCCCGCCCCCTTCTCGGCGCCACCACCCCGGGCGTCCGCGTGACCCGGTCGGTCCGTCACCTCGGACCCAACTGGTACGCCTCCGTGATGGGCACCTCCGTCGTCGGCACCGCGGGCGCCGCGCTCCCCGTCACCGTGCCCGGCCTCCGTACCGTCTGCACCGCCGTGTGGGCGCTCTCCCTCGCGATGCTGCTGACCCTGCTCGCCGCCCGGGCCGCGCACTGGCGCCGCCACCGCGACCAGGCCCGCGCCCACCTCCTCGACCCGGCGGTGGCGCCCTTCTACGGCTGTCTCTCGATGGCGCTGCTCGCCGTCGGCGGCGGCACGCTGACGCTCGGCAGGGACTGGATAGGTCTCCCCGCGGCCGTCGCCCTCGACGCCGTGCTCTTCACCGCCGGCACGGCCGTCGGGCTGGCCGCGGCCGTCGCCGTGCCGTACCTGATGGTGGTCCGGCACCGGATCGATCAGGCGTCCCCCGTCTGGCTGCTGCCCGTCGTCGCGCCCATGGTCTCCGCCGCCCTCGGCCCGCTGCTCCTCCCCCACCTGCCCGAGGGGCAGCCCCGGCAGACCCTCCTGATCGCCTGCTACGCGATGTTCGGCATCAGTCTGCTCGCCACCCTGGTGATGCTGCCGCTGGTCTTCGGCCGGCTCGTCCTCGACGGCCCGCTGCCCCTCGCGCTCACCCCGACGCTCTTCCTCGTCCTCGGCCCGCTCGGGCAGTCGACCACCGCGGCCAACGCCTTCGCCGACTCCGCCGCCCGCGTGCTCCCCGAGACGTACGCGCACGGCTTCGCCGCCTTCGCCGTCCTCTACGGCGTGCCGGTCATGGGGTTCGCGCTGCTGTGGCTGGCGCTGGCCGGGGCGATGGTGGTGAGGGCCCGGCGCGCCGGCATGGGCTTCGCGATGACCTGGTGGGCCTTCACCTTCCCGGTCGGCACCTGCGTCACCGGCGCCGAGGGGCTGGCCCGCCACACCGGTCTCGACGCCTTCCGCTGGCTCGCGGTCGCGCTGTACGTGCTCCTCGCCGCGGCCTGGCTGGTGGCGGGAGTCCACACCGTGCGCGGCCTGGTCAGCGGAGCGCTGCTCGCAGGTCCCGCGCCAGCAGCCGCGGTGCCGTCGCCAGCGACGGCCCGTACCAGGTGAGCATCCGCCCGTCGACGAGCGCGGCCGCGGCCCCGGGGAACGCCTCGGGGCCGTCGTCCGCGCCGAAGCGGTACGGCTCGTCGGGGAGGACCACCAGGCGCGGCCGGGCCCCGGTCAGCTCGGCGAGCGGGATCTTCGGGTAGCGCTCGGGGTGGTCGGCGTACAGGTTGCGGACGCCGAGGCGGGCGAGCAGGTCGCCGGCGAAGGTGTCCCGGCCGAGCACCATCCAGGGCCGCCGCCAGATCGGTACGACGGCGCCGACCCCGTCCGCCACCGGCTCCACGGCCGCCCACGCCTCCTCCGCCTCGGCCAGCCAGCGCGGGCGGCGGGGCGCGCCGCAGGCGGCGAGGACGTCGCCGAGGGCGGTCAGCCCCTGGTCGAGGGTGCGGATCTCGGTGACGAGGACCTCCGCGCCGGCGTCCCGCAGCGCGTCGAGGTCGGCGGCCCGGTTCTCCTCCTCGTTGGCGAGGACGAGGTCGGGCCGGAGGGCGAGGATCGCGGGCACGTCCGGGTTCTTGGTGCCGCCGATCCGGGCGGCGTCGAGCCCGGCGGGGTGGGTGCACCAGTCGGTGGCGCCGACGAGGAGCCCCGGCGCGGTGACGGCGACCGCCTCGGTGAGCGAGGGCACCAGCGACACGACCCGCGGGGCCCGCCCCCGGATTCCGGTCGGGGTCATTCCTCCTCGACCTCGACGTGGTCGGCGACGGCGACGACGAGGAGGCGGGTGCCCGGTTCGGTGGCGCGCCAGCGGTGCCGGACGCCGCCGGAGAGGTAGAGGGAGTCGCCGCGGCCGAGCCGGTGGGCGCGGCCCTCGGCCTCGACCTCGGCGGCGCCGTCGGCGACGTACAGCAACTCGTCGTTGCGGTGCTGGAATTCGCGCCCCGCGTCCTGCTCGCCGGAGAACTCCAGGGCGTGCAGCTGGTGCCTGCCGCGCACCAGGCGGCGCACGCCGTCCGGCATCGCGGCGGTGCCCTCGTCGGCGCGGACGACGTCGACGGTGCGGGCGGCCTCGGCGACGGCGAGGAGTTCGGCGGCGGTGGTCTGGAGGGCCTCGGCGACCAGCTCCAGGGAACGGCGGCTGGGGCGGGCCCGCTCGTTCTCGATCTGGCTGAGGAAGGGCACGGAGAGACCGCTGCGGGAGGCGACGACGGCCAGGGTGAGCTGGAGGGCCCGGCGGCGTCTCTTCACGGCCGCGCCCACCCGGGGTGCTTCCTTCTCGTCCACGGCGGCTCCCTCCCTCTGCTGGCTGCCTCGTCGCGTACCGGCCGGTTACCTGCACCTTACGCAGCTTTGGGCCGAGGTTTCGCGTCGTGACGGAAAGGGTGCCGGAAAGGGCAGCGGAGAGGGGTGGTCACCGATCACTTTCGGCGACCACCCCTCTCCGTCGGGTGAGTCCGGGGTCAGCGCGGGCGGCCCGCCGGCGGTGGTCCGGCACGCGCGACCGCGGACGGTGGTGCGGCACGCGTGCGTATCACCGCCGGTGCTGCACACGCGCGTACCACCGCACCCGTGGCGCCGGGGGGGGGGGGGGGGGGGGGGCGCGGGGCCGCCCCCCCCCCCCCCCCGCCCGCCGGGGGGGGGGCGCCCCCCCCCCCCCCGCGCGGGGGGCCCCCCCCCG
>NZ_JBIAMB010000024.1:102700-141547 GCF_042873895.1 Streptomyces sp. NPDC004435
CGCGGGGTGGGCCGACGCGCGCCCCCCCCCACCCGGGGGGGGGGGGCGGGGGGGGCGCCCCGCCGGCGCCCCCCCCCCCCGCCCGCCTGGGTCACTGCGGGGCCAGCCGCTCCGCGAGGCCCGGCTGGGCGTCCAGCCAGGTGCGGACGGCCTGCTGCTCCTTGCCCTTGCCGGTCTCCTGGATCTGCTGCTCCAGACCGGTGAGCTGCTTCTCCGTGAGCTTGAAGTCCTTCAGCCAGGCGCCCACCTCGGGGTTGTCCTCGCTGAAGCCCTTGCGGGCCAGGGTGTGCACGCCGTCGCCCTTGCCCCAGACGCCCTTCGGGTCGGCGAGCTTGGTCAGGTCGTGGGCGGAGTAGGCCCAGTGCGGCGACCAGAGGGTGACGACGACCGGCTCCTCGCGCTCGTACGCGCGCTTGAGCTCGGCGAGCATGCCGGGCGTGGAGCCGTCCACGACCTCGTACTCGCCCTCCAGGCCGTACTCCTTCAGGACCTTGTCCTTCAGGATGCCCATCATCCCGGCGCTGGGCTCGATGCCGACGATGCGGCCCTTGAAGCGGTCGCCCTTGCCCTTGAGGTCGGCGAGGGACTTCACGTCCTTCATGTACGAGGGGACGGACAGCTCCAGGGAGGTCGGGCCGTACCAGGAACCGAGGTCCTCCAGCTTGTTCCCGTACTTCTCCAGGTACTGGGCGTGGGTGACGGGCAGCCAGGCGTCGGTCTGGAAGTCGAGCTGCCCGCCGGCCAGACCGGTGTAGAGCGCGCCGGCCTCCAGCTGCTTGGTCTCGACCTCGTAGCCGCGGCGCTCCAGGAGCTCCTTCCACAGGTAGGTGGAGGCGATGCCCTCGTCCCAGGGGATGTAGCCGATGCTGATCTTCTTGCCGTGGCCGGAGCCCGCGCCGGCGGCCGTGGTCGAGGTGGCGCCGGAGCCGCCGAGGAAGCCGGAGCCGCCCGCGACGAGCGCGAGGACGACGATGCCGACGAGCGCGGTGACGGGCTGCGGGCGGTGGGCCCACAGCTGCGCGGTGCGGCGGCGGGCGGTGACCGCGCGGGCCTTGGCGATCGCGCGGCGGCCGAGCGGGGAGACCTGGCGGCCCAGGGCGCCGGTCATGCGGTCGAGGTACATGGCGAGGACGACGATGGAGACGCCGGCCTCGAAACCGAGGCCGATGTCGACGTTGCCGATGGCCCGGTAGACGGCGCCGCCGAGTCCGCCGCCGCCGACCATGCCGGCGATGACGACCATGGACAGGCCCAGCATGATGACCTGGTTGACGCCGGCCATGATCGTCGGAATGGCGAGCGGCAGCTGCACCCGCACCAGGGTGTCGCGCGGGGTGGTGCCGAACGCCTCGGCGGCCTCGACGAGTTCGGCGTCGACCTGGCGGATGCCGAGCTCGGTCATGCGGACGCCGGGCGGCAGCGCGAAGACGATGGTGGCGATGATGCCGGGGACGACACCGACGCCGAAGAAGATGATGCCGGGAATGAGGTAGACCATCGCCGGCATGGTCTGCATGAAGTCGAGGACGGGCCGCAGCACCGCGCTGACCGTCTTCGAGCGGGCCGCCCAGATGCCGAGGGGCACCGCGATCACGAGGGTGACGAGGGTGGCGACGAGGACCAGCGAGAGCGTCGCCATCGCCTCGTCCCACAGCTGGACGGAGTCGACGAGCGCGAACCCGGCGAAGGCGAGGAGACCGGCGGCGAGGCCGCGCAGCCACCAGGCGACGACGGCGAGGATGCCGGCGAGGAGCAGTGGCTGCGGCGCCGACAGGACGGCGTCGATGCCGTCGTACAGGCCGGTGATGCCGGAGCTGATGGCGTCGAACAGCCAGGAGAACTGCGCCTGGAGCCAGTCGACGGAGCTGTCGACCCAGGAGCCGAGGGGAAGCCTAGGCACTGACGGTCACCTCCTCGGCCGCGAGCCCGCCGAGCACGGCGAGAAGCTTTTCCTTCTGTACGACTCCGAGGGTGGAGCCGCCGGCGTCCTGGACGGTCACCGGGTGCGGGCCCGCGGCGGCGAGGGCGCAGAGGTCGGCGAGGAGCGTGTCCGGGCCGACGACCGGCGCGTCCGGGTCGGCCGGGCCCTCGGCGTCGGTCATGACGGCGGAGGCGGTGAGCACCCGGGAGCGGTCGACGTCCTGGATGAAGGAGGCCACGTAGTCGTCGGCGGGCCGGACGAGGATGTCCTCGGCGGAGCCGAGCTGCACGATCCGGCCGCCGCGCATGACGGCGATGCGGTCGCCGAGGCGCATGGCCTCGTTGAGGTCGTGGGTGATGAAGACGATGGTCTTCTTCAGCTTCTTCTGGAGCACGAGGAGCTGGTCCTGCATGTCGCGGCGGATCAGCGGGTCGAGGGCGCTGAAGGACTCGTCCATGAGGAGCAGGTCGGCGTCGGTGGCGAGCGCCCGGGCCAGGCCCACGCGCTGCTGCATGCCGCCGGAGAGCTCGTCGGGCCAGGACTTCTCCCAGCCGGCCAGGCCGCACAGCTCCAGGGCCTCGGCGGCGCGCTTCTCGCGCTCGGCGCGCGGGACGCCCTGGACCTCCAGGCCGTAGCCGGCGTTCTCCAGGACGGTGCGGTGCGGGAAGAGCGCGAAGTGCTGGAAGACCATGCTGACGCGACGGGAGCGGACCTCGCGCAGCGCGCGGGGGGAGAGCGCGGTGAGGTCCTCGCCGTCATACAGGACGCGGCCGGCGGTCGGTTCGAGCAGGCCGTTGAGCATGCGCAGGAGGGTCGACTTGCCGGATCCGGAGAGGCCCATGACCACGAAGATCTGCCCCGGTTCGACGACGAAGGACGCGTCGACGACGGCGGCGGTGATGCCGTCCTCGCGGAGCGCGTCGCGGTCGGCGCCCGCGACCAGGGCGCGGACGGCGTCGGATTCCTCGGCGGGGCGTCTGCCGAACACCTTGAACAGGTGGTCGGCCTGGAGCCTGGACACATTCACCTCACGGGTAGCAGGGAGGGACGGCCCGCCACCCCCGCGACCGGGCCGTGGAGCGCGGCGGGATCTGCCCGCACACCCGTCGCGTACGGGGCCCCTAGCTCAGGGCCCCTTACCGGGTCCGCTCCGGGCACGCGCCTGCCCCGGGCCTGTGGGCACAAACGCAAAGGTGACGGGGGTCACGAACGCCGTCGAGCGGGACCGCTCCGGCGGCCGGGAACGCACCGAACGGGGAGCGGGGACGGCCGTCCCGGGGGCCGGGGGCGGTCGGTCCCGGCGATCGGCTCCGGCGGCCGGGGGCGGGTGGTCCCGGGGGCCGCCCGGGGCGGGTCGTCCCGGGGCCCCGGGGCGGGCGGGCGTGGGCGGATCCGCCCGGCTGTCGGTGGGGTGGGGCATGATCGGGGGGTGACGCGACGCCTGATGCTCCTGGACACCGCCAGCCTCTACTTCCGCGCGTACTTCGGCGTGCCGGACTCGGTCCGGGCCCCGGACGGGACGCCCGTGAACGCCGTGCGGGGACTGCTCGACTTCATCGGCCGGCTGGTCCAGGACCACCGGCCGGACGACCTGGTGGCCTGCTGGGACGACGACTGGCGGCCGCAGTGGCGGGTGGACCTGATCCCCTCGTACAAGGCGCACCGGGTGGCCGAGGAGACGGCGACCGGGCCGGACGAGGAGGAGATCCCCGACACCCTCTCCCCCCAGGTCCCGGTGATCGAGTCCGTCCTCGCGGCGCTCGGCATCGCCCGGATCGGCGCGGCGGGCTACGAGGCGGACGACGTGATCGGCACGCTGACGGAGCGGGCGAAGGGGCCGGTGGACATCGTCACCGGCGACCGCGACCTCTTCCAGCTCGTCGACGACGAGCGGGCGGTCCGGGTGCTGTACCCGCGCAAGGGCGTCGGCGACTGCGACCTCGTGGACGACGAGCTGATCCGTACCAGATACGGGGTCCGCCCGGACCGTTACGCCGACTTCGCCGCCCTCCGCGGCGACGCCAGCGACGGCCTGCCCGGCGTGAAGGGCATCGGCGAGAAGACGGCCGCGCAGCTGATCACGGAGTACGGCGACCTGGCGGGCGTGCGGGCCGCCGCCGAGGACCGCACCTCGAAGCTCACCCCGGCCAAGCGGCGCGGGATCGTGGAGGCGGCGGCCTACCTGGACGTGGCACCGACCGTCGTACGGGTGGCGCGGGACGTGCCGCTGCCCGATTTCGACCCGGCGCTCCCGGCGGCTCCCCGGGACCCGGCGGCGCTGGAGGAGCTGGCGGCCCGCTGGAACCTGGGCGGCGCGGTGGCCCGGCTGTTGCCGGTGCTCGCGGGCGGCCGTACCGGGACGTGACCGACCCAGGAGTGCTAGCTTAGGCATACCTAAGTCAGTCCCGGGTGGGCCACGCGGCACAACCGCATACCGTCAGGCCCCGCGCAGTCAGGAGAGTCCCGCCGTGGCAGAGCAGCCGGCCCGCAAGGCCCCCAGGGCCACCGAAGCGCAGGTGGTGCGCACCGAGCGGATCACCCCGCACATGGTCCGGGTCGTCCTCGGCGGCCCCGGCCTGGACGGCTTCGACGCCGACGCGTACACCGACCACTACGTGAAGCTGCTCTTCGCCCCCGAGGGGGTGACCTACCAGGAGCCGTTCGACATGGAGCGGATCCGGGCCGAGCGGCCCCGCGAGGAGTGGCCGACCACCCGTACGTACACCGTGCGCGCCTGGGACCCGGTCCACCGTGAGCTGACCCTCGATTTCGTGGTCCACGGCGACGAGGGCCTGGCGGGCCCCTGGGCGGCCCGCGCCCAGGTCGGCGAGACGGTCAGGTTCCTCGGCCCCGGCGGTGGCTACGCCCCGGACCCGGCGGCCGACTGGCACCTCCTCGTCGGCGACGAGAGCGCGCTGCCGGCGATCGCGGTGGCGCTGGAGCGGCTGCCCGCGGGGGCGACGGTGCACGCCTTCGTGGAGATCGAGGACGAGGCCGACGAGCAGAAGTTCGCGACCGAGGCCGGCATCGAGGTGACCTGGCTGCACCGGGCCGGGCGCCCGGTCGGCGAGGCGCTCGTCGCGGCCGTGCGGGAGCTGGACTTCCCGGCGGGCGACGTGCACGCCTTCGTGCACGGCGAGGCCGGCTTCGTGAAGGAGCTCCGCCGCCACCTGCGCGTGGAGCGCCAGGTGGAGCGCGAGCGGCTGTCCATCTCCGGCTACTGGCGCCTGGGCAAGACCGACGAGGCGTGGCGGGCGATCAAGCGCGAGTGGAACGAGCAGGTGGAGCGGGAGCAGGAGCCCCCGCAGAGCGCCTGACCATCCGAACGCACCCGGGAGGGGGCGGGAGCCGACACGGCTCCCGCCCCCTCCCGCGTTTCACTCCACCCGCTCCTTGCCGCCGAAGAGGCGGGACGAGGCGTCGATCTGGGCGAGGCGGCGGAGCGCGCCGAAGAGCGCGTCGCCGAGGACCGTGCCGACGGCGACGCTCTCCACCAGCTCCTCGCGGGCCACGTGGCGGGCGACGTACTCCAGGTCGGCCCGGGCGACCCGCTCGGCCGCGTCCGCGTAGGCGCCGAGGACCTCGCCGAACCGCTCGTGCCCGACGGACTCCAGCGCGGCGAGCGCCACGGCCAGTGCCTCGGCCGCCGGACTGTCCGCATGGCAGCGCCAGTTCCGCTCCTCGATGAGCCCGCCGACCCGCTCGCGCGCCTCGGAGAGAGCCCCCTCCTCCCCCGCGGCGGGCTCGCCGCCGTACCGCGGCACCATGCGCTCGGCCGCCTCGCCCAGCAGGCGGTGCACGGGCCGGCCGGTGTCGTCCACGGCCGCGATCACCTCGCGCACGGCCGCGACGGACAGCCCTCCCACATCGATGAGGGCACGGATGAGGCGGAGCCGCCGCACGTGCGTCTCCTCGTACGCGGCCTGGTTCGGGCTCGTCAGCCGGCCGGCCGGGAGCAGCCCCTCCCGTACGTAGAACTTGATCGTGGGCACCGAGACCCCGGTCCTGCGGCTCAACTCACCGATGCGCACCGCGCGTTCACCTTTCGCCTGCCTTTCCGGCCTTGCCGGGCTCCCCTCCATCATAGATAGTGGCACTATCAGATAGCGGCAAGCGCCACTATCCATACTGACTACGGGGGGATCCGTATGTCCACGCGCACACCCATGCCCGCGTCCACTTCCACGTCCCCGCCCCCGGGCGGCCGCCTGCACCGGCCGCTCCTCTGGTTCGCCGCTTCGATGGGCGTCTTCGCCCTCGTCAGCGCGGGCGGGATCCTGCTCGACGACCGGACCCTGGTCGGCGCCCCGATCTGGTCCAAGCCCTTCAAGTTCGCCGTGTCGTTCGTCGCCTACTCGCTGTCGCTCGCCTGGATGCTGAGCCTGCTGCCGCGAGGACGCCGGACGGGCTGGTGGGCCGGGACCGTCGTCACGGCCGCCGGCGTCCTGGAGATGGTCCTGATCACCCTTCAGGTCGTCCGCGGCCGGCAGAGCCACTTCAACCAGGAGACCCCGTTCGACTCCGCCGTCTTCCAGGCCATGGGCATCACCGTGGTCGTCCTCTGGCTGGCCGCCCTCACCATCGCCGTCCTCCTGCTGCGCGCCCGCATCCTCGACCGCGCCACCGCCTGGGCGGTCCGCCTCTCCTCACTGATCGCCCTCGCCGGCGCCGCCGTCGGCTTCCTCATGGCCCAGCCCACCTCCGACCAACTCTCCGCCACCGACCCGCCGATCGTCGGCGCCCACAGCGTCGGCGTCCCGGACGGCGGCCCCTCCCTCCCGGTCACCGGCTGGGCCACCACCGGCGGCGACCTCCGCATCGCCCACTTCTTCGGCATGCACGCGCTCCAGCTGCTCCCCCTGGTGCTCCTCGTCCTCGCCGCCCTGGCCCCCCGCTTCCCCCGCCTCACCGACCCCCTGCTCCGCCTGCGCCTCGTCCTCACCGCCTCCGCCGCCTACACCGCCGTCTTCGCCCTCCTCACCTGGCAGGCCCTCCGCGGCCAGCCCCTCCTCCACCCCGACGCCACCACCCTCATCACAGCCGCCACGATCGCCACCCTCACCACCGCCGCCACCCTCCTGACCCTCCGAGGGACCCCCTCGGCCCCCTCCCCCACCCCGCCCCCGACCCCGCGCCCCAGCCGCCTACGCTGACGCCATGACCCCATCCGACCGCGCCGTGGGCGCCGTCCTCGGCTCCGCGGTCGGCGACGCATTGGGCGCGCCCTTCGAGTTCGGCCCCGCCGGCATGTTCCGCGCCCGATTCCCCGACGGCGCGGGGGAGTTGTGCGGGGGCGGCGGCTGGGATCCGGGTGAGGCCACGGACGACACCCAGATGGCCGTGCTCGTCGGCGAGTCGCTGCTCGAACGGGGCGGGCTCGACCTGCCGGACGTGTTCGCCCGCTTCCGGCGCTGGGCGGCGGCCGACCCGAAGGACATCGGTCTCCTGACGGAGCGGGTACTGCTGGGCGGCGAGCCGTGGGACCTGGCCGCGGCCCTGGACTTCCAGGTGGAGGGCCGTGGCGCCGGCAACGGCTGCCTGATGCGGGCCTCCACGTCAGCCGTCCACTTCGCGCCCCGGGGGCGTACGGCCACGATGGAGGCAGGCCGCCGGCTCGCCGCCCTGACCCACGGGGACCGGGCGGCCTGGGAAGGCACCGCACTCCTGCACGAGCTGGTCCGGGTCGCCCTCCTCGGCGAGGACCCCCTGGCCGTGATCCCGGACGCCCTGGCCGAACTGGCCCCACGACACCGGGAACGCTGGGCCACGGTCCTGACACCCGGCTGGCGGCCGGAGGACGCGACGGAGTTCAACGGCGCCGTCTGGCCCTGTCTCGGCTCCGCCGTGTGGGCGCTGCGCACCACCGGGACCTTCGAGGACGCCTTGGTGGCCGCCGTGGACCTGGGCGGGGACACGGACACCGTGGCGGCCGTCACCGGCATGCTGGCCGGCGCCGTCCACGGCGCCGGGGCGATCCCGGACCGCTGGACGGCCACGCTGCACGTCCCCCTCCCGGGCTTCGGCGGCCGCGTCCTCGACGCGGACGGACTGCGCGCCCTGGCACTCGCCCTCGTCACCGGCTCGTCGCCGGGCGACCGGAGGGCCGGACGACCGGGCGAGCCGGCCGGGTGACCACGTGCCCGCTGACCCCACTCCCACTCAGTGCCCGGCCTGCTCCTCCCCTCACCCGCGCCGCGCGCGGACCGTGGCCCGTACCTCGCGGTCCGGCTGGAGGGTGAGGCTCGGGACGGGGCGTATCTCCTCGGGGTCCACGTCCAGGTCGTAGCGGCGGGCGAGGACGGCGAGGACGAGCACGGCCTCCACCAGGGCGAAGCGGGTGCCGAGGCAGACGCGGGGGCCGCCGCCGAAGGGGTACCAGGCGTATTCGGGGATCTCCTCGGCCGGCCGGCCCTCGTCGCCGGCGAGCCAGCGCTCGGGGCGGAAGCTGTCGGCGTCGGCGTACCAGCGGGGGTCGCGGTGGGTGGACCACTGGCTGGACCAGACGCGGGTGCCGGGCGGGATCGGGCTGCCGCCCAGGGTGGCGCCTTCCTTGGCGATGCCGGTGAGGAGCCAGATCGTGGGGTAGAGGCGGAGGGTCTCCTTGACCACGGCCTGGGCGTAGGTGAGGGAGGCGTAGTCGTCGTGGCCGGGCTCGTGGTCGGCGAGGACACGGTCGAGCTCCTCGGTGAGCGCCCGCCGGGCCTTCTCGTTGCGGGAGAGGAGGTACCAGGCCCAGACGAGGGTGGAGCTGGTGGTCTCGTGGCCGCCGATGTAGAGGGTGACCGTCTCGTCGCGGATCTCGCGGTCGGAGAGGCGGGCACCGGTCTCGTCCCGGGCGGTGAGGAGCCGGCTGAGGAGGTCGGGGCGGTCCTCGCCGTCACGGTGGCGGGAGACGATGCGGGCGACCTCGGCGTCGATGACGGCGGTGGCCCGCTTGACGCGGGCGCGGCCGGGGGTCGGGATCCAGTCGGGCAGGAGGGCTCCGATGCCGCTGAGTTCGGCCCCGATCTCCTGCTGGGCGATGTCCATGGCCCGGCCGATGGCCTCGGCGTCGGCGGCGGTGTCCGCGCCGAAGATGGTGCGGACGGCGATGAGCTGGGTGAGGGCGGCCATCTCCTTCTTGATGTCGATCCGCTGTCCGTCGGTCCAGCGGTCGGCGAGGGCGACGGCGCATTCCGCCATGGTGGCCGCGTAGGAACGGACCTGCTTGGGGCGGACGGACGGCTGGACGAGGGAGCGCTTGCGGCGCCAGTCGCGGCCCTTGGCGACGACCACGCCGTTGCCGAGGAGGGTGCGGATGGCGATGCCAAGGTCGGGCTGGTCGAAGGTGTTCTCGACCTCGGTGAGGAGTTCGCCGATGGCGTCCGGGTGGGCGATGAAGAGGGCGGGGCTGGGTCCGAAGCGCCAGCGGACGAAGTCGCCCCGGTCCCGGAGCTGTTCGAAGAAGGCGAGGGGGTCCTTCCCGAAGGCGGGGAGGTTGCCGAGGAGCGGCACTCCGCGTGGTCCTTCGGCGATGGTGATCCCCGTCCCTGCGCCGGCGTGCGTGGTCACGTGCGTCCCCTCCCCCTCGCTCTCCCTGTGTACGAGTCCATGCAAGCGGAGGCTCCGGCAGCGCGCCACCCCTGTGGACAACCGCCTGTGGACAACTGCCGGAGTTCGCACGAAAGGGCCCGTGGTGTCCCCACCACGGGCCCTTCGAACGGGAGTTGAGGGGGCGTCAGCCGACCGAGCTGTACGCGACCACTCCGCGCAGGAGCGACTCCACGGCCTTGCGCGCGTTCTTGGAGACCGTGCTGTTCTCCTTCGGTGCCGCGGCGGCGATCTGTCCGAGGACGTCGATGACCTGCTTGCACCAGCGGACGAAGTCGCCGGCGGGCATCTCGGCCTCGCGCAGCACCTCGTCGAGGCTCTTGTCGGAGGCCCACTGGTAGGCGGCCCAGGCGAAGCCGAGGTCGGGTTCGCGCTGGCCGACGCCCTCCGCCTGGTTGATCTTGAATTCCTCTTCCAGGGCGTCGAGGCGGCCCCAGATGCGGACCATCTCGCCGAGCGCTGCCTTGGCCTGGCCGCCGGGCACCTTCGGGGCCACGGCGTCGTCGGCCTGCCGGGCCTCGAAGACGAGGGCGGAGACGCAGGCGGCGAGTTCGGCGGGGGCGAGGCCCTCCCAGACGCCTTCGCGGAGGCACTCGCTGGCGAGCAGGTCGAGTTCGCCGTAGAGGCGGGCGAGCCGCTTGCCGTTGTCGGTGACCTCGTCGGCGCGGAGGTAGTCGAGCTCGGTGAGGAGGGCGACGATCCGGTCGAAGGTGCGGGCGATGGTGTTGGTCCGGCCTTCGATGCGCCGCTCCAGCTGCTTGGTGTCGCGCTGGAGGCGGTGGTAGCGCTCGGCCCAGCGGGCGTGGTCCTCGCGCTCGTCGCAGCCGTGGCAGGCGTGGGCGCGGATGGCCGCGCGCAGGCGGGCGATCTCGCGGTCGTCGGCGGCGCCGGAGCGCTGCTTGCGGTGCCGGTCGGGGTTGATGTGCGCGGCCTTGGAGCGCAGCGCGGAGGCGAGGTCGCGGCGGGACTGCGGGGAGCGCGGGTTGAAGGTCTTGGGGATGCGCATCCGCTCCAGGGCTTCCACCGGGACGGGGAAGTCGATGGAGGCGAGGCGCTTGACCTGTCGCTCGGCGGTGAGGACGAGGGGCCGGGGCCCGTCGTGGTGTTCGAAGCCGCGGTGGCCGTTGGTGCGGCCGGCGGGGATGCCGGGGTCGAGGACGAGGGCGAGACCGGCGAACTTGCCGGTGGGGACGTGGATGACGTCGCCGGGCTTCAGCTTCTCCAGGGAGGCGGCAGCCTGGGAGCGGCGCTGGGCGGCGCCCTGCTTGGCGAGTTCGGTCTCGCGGTCCTTGAGGTCGCGGCGGAGCCGCGCGTACTCCTCGAAGTCTCCGAGGTGGCAGGTCATGCCCTCGCGGTAGCCCTCCAGTCCCTCCTCGTTGCGCTGGACCTGGCGGGAGATGCCGACGACGGAGCGGTCGGCCTGGAACTGGGCGAAGGAGGTCTCCAGGAGCTCCCGGGAGCGGTGCCGGCCGAACTGGTCGACCAGGTTGACCGCCATGTTGTAGGAGGGCCGGAAGCTGGAGCGCAGCGGGTAGGTGCGGGTGCCGGCGAGGCCGGCGAGGTGGTCGGGGTCGAGTCCGCGCTGCCAGAGGACGACGGCGTGGCCCTCGACGTCGATGCCGCGGCGGCCGGCGCGGCCGGTGAGCTGGGTGTACTCGCCCGGGGTGATGTCGGCGTGCTGCTCGCCGTTCCACTTGACGAGCTTCTCCAGGACGACCGACCGGGCGGGCATGTTGATGCCGAGGGCGAGGGTCTCGGTGGCGAAGACGGCCTTGACGAGGCCGCGGACGAAGAGCTCCTCCACGACCTCCTTGAAGGTGGGGAGCATGCCGGCGTGGTGGGCGGCGATGCCGCGCTCCAGCGCCTCCAGCCACTCGTAGTAGCCGAGGACGTGGAGGTCCTCGTCGGGGATGGAGGCGGTGCGGGCCTCGACGATCTCGCGGACGCGGAGGCGGCCGGCGTCGTCGTTGAGCCTGAGGCCGGCGTAGAGGCACTGCTGGACGGCGGCCTCGCAGCCCGCGCGGCTGAAGATGAAGGTGATGGCGGGGAGGAGGCCCTCGGCGTCGAGCCGCTCGATGACCTCGGGGCGGCCGGGGGTCCAGATGCGGGAGCGCTGGCGGCGCTCGCGCTCGCGGTCGGCCTCGCGGATCATCTTGCCGCGGCGGCGGTCGCGCGGGTTGTACGTGCGCGAGTTCTCGGTGCGGGCGAGGCGGAGGAGGTCGGGGTTGACCTCGCGGCGGGAGGCGCCGCGGCCGCCGTGGTCGGTCTCCTCCTCGAAGAGGTCGTACATCCGGCGGCCGGCGAGGACGTGCTGCCAGAGGGGGACGGGGCGGATCTCGGAGACGATGACCTCGGTGTCGCCGCGGACGGTGTCGAGCCAGTCGCCGAACTCCTCGGCGTTGGAGACGGTGGCCGAGAGGGAGACGAGGGTGACCGACTCGGGGAGGTGGATGATCACTTCCTCCCAGACGGCGCCGCGGAAGCGGTCGGAGAGGTAGTGGACCTCGTCCATGACGACGTAGCCGAGGCCGGAGAGCGCCTGGGACCCCGCGTAGAGCATGTTGCGGAGGACCTCGGTGGTCATGACGACGACGGGTGCGTCGCCGTTGACGCTGTTGTCCCCGGTGAGCAGGCCGACCTTGTCGGCGCCGTACCGCTTGACGAGGTCGGCGTACTTCTGGTTCGACAGCGCCTTGATGGGGGTCGTGTAGAAGCACTTGCGGCCCTGGGTGAGGGCGAGGTGGACGGCGAACTCGCCGACGATGGTCTTGCCGGAGCCCGTGGGCGCGGCGACGAGCACGCCCTTGCCCGCTTCGAGAGCCTGGCACGCCTCGATCTGGAACGGGTCCAGTCCGAATTCGTACATCTCTCGGAAGGGGGCCAGTGCGGTGACCTGCTCTGCGTTGCGCGCGAGTGCGGCCGCGTACGGCTCGGCTGGGGTGAGGTCCTCTGTCATCTTGTCATCGAGCCTACCCGCCCCCTCCGACAGTCACGCGATCTTTATCGGGGTCCTCGCAGCGGGCGCCGGCGGGGCCCGGTGGACGGGTTGTCGCAGGTCGGACGCGGAGGGTGAGGGCGCCGCGCATGGCGAAGGCCCCCGGACTCCGGTCCGGGGGCCTCACAGCCGTCCGCGTCAGGTGATGTCGTCGTAGCCGCCGGTGCGGTGGGCCCGTGCCCCGTCGGTGTCACCGCCGGCCTGCTCGGGCAGGGCGCGGGCGGTGGGGACGGGGTCGAGGGCGCCGACGGGCTCGGGGGTGTGGTCGAGCACCGATGCCTCGTCGTCGGAGAGCTCGGCGTCGGGGTTGCGGCGGGCCCGGCGCCGGTCGTTCAGCAGGGAGAAGCCGACGGCGATGAAGTACAGGACGATGATCGGTCCGGCGAGGGCGATCATGCCGAGGGGGTCCGTGGACGGGGTGGCGACGGCTCCGAAGACGAAGGTGCCCATCACCATGGCCCGCCACCAGCCGGCCATCCGCTTGCCGGTGACCACGCCGGTGAGGTTGAGCATGATCAGCAGCAGGGGCAGCTCGAAGGCGAGGCCGAAGACGAGCACCATCCTGGTGGTGAAGTCCAGGAGGTCGTCGAGGGAGAGGAAGTTGGAGGCGACCTCGGGGGTGATGCTGATGAGGACCCGGATGCTCACCGGCATGATCAGGTACGCCGTGTAGGCGCCGGCCGCGAAGAGGGGGACGGCGATGGCGGCGAACCAGTAGGTGTACTTCTTCTCGCTCTTGTGCAGGCCGGGCGCGATGAAGGCCCAGAGCTGGTAGAGCCAGACCGGGCTGGACGCGATGAGGCCGGCCAGCATGACCACCTTCACCGTGGAGGTGAAGGGGGAGAGCATGGTCTGGTAGGCGAGGACGACGCAGCGACCGCCGGTGTTGTCCGCGACGGAGCTGTTCGGGGCGCACTTCGGCACGGGGGACGAAAGGAAATCCATCAGCTGCTGACTGAAGAACACCGCCACCACTGAGGCGACGACGATCGCCAGCATCGCCTTGGCCAGGCGATTGCGCAGCTCGCGGAGGTGATCGGCGAGAGGCATGCGCCCCTCGGGATCCTTCTCCTTGTTCATGCGGGCAGACTTCGGCAACCCACGTCCTCATCTCGTGCGGGCAGGCCGCTGGGCGGCGTACGTGCGGGGCGAACGGTGCGGCGCTGGGCGGAGCGGGTCAGCGCTGGGTGGAGTCCGACGCCTCGGTCACGGGACGGCCGCCGGTGACGTCGCCGGGGGCGGCCTTGATGGTGCGCTGGGCGGCGGGGGCGGCCTGGTCGGCCGGGGCCGCCGGGGCCTCGGCGGGGGTGGCGGCGTCCTGGTTCTCCGACTTCATGGCCTTGGCCTCGCTCTTCAGGATGCGGGCCGACTTGCCGAGGGAGCGGGCCATCTCCGGGAGCTTCTTGGCGCCGAAGAGGAGCACGACGACCAGCAGGATGAGGCTGATCTCAAGGGGACCGATCTGACGGAACATGGCTGGTCTCTCTTCTCACCGAGGCGGCTTGGGGTGCGTGCCCGGCCGGTCGGACATGCGTCCGGCCACCGCGCTGTCTGCGATCGTAACCCGCAGGAGTAAACGTCGGGCAATGCCCGTGCATACTCCCGATTGCGTCCGTGGAGCCCTGATCTGGGGTGATCAGGGCAGCCTAGGGCAGTGGAATCAGGGCAGGGAACGGCTGGTTCGGGCCAGTCCGGTGGCGGCGTTCTCCAGGTCGTCGGCGGCGCGCTGGATGCGCTGTGTGGTGACGGCCACTTGACGGCCGAGCCGCCGGACCTCCAGGAAGACCTTGACGGCGAGGACGCCGAGGACGGCGAGACCGAGGAAGCCGAGGGCGATCGCGAGCATGGGCCAGAGCATGTGCCGAGCCTAGTCCGTGGGGTGAGGGGCGGGGTTCGGGCGGTGGCGCGGAGAGCGAAGGTGCGGCTCCTTCGGCCGTGGCGCGGGGGCCGAGGGTGCGGCTCCTTCGGCCGTGGGCACGGAGGCCGAGGGTGCGGTTCCTTGCGGCGATGCGGAGACCGAGGTCGCGGTTCAGGCGGTGGTGTGGAGGCGGAGGGTGCGGACGCCGCCGCCGGTGAGCAGTTCGACGATGCGTTCGCCGGCGGGTTTGCGAACGGCGCTGCCGCACTCGGGGCACGTGAAGGAGTAGAAGGTGGTGCGGTGGCTGGCTCCGATGGCCAGACGCAGGGCGCCCGCGGCGAGTTCGAAGCGGCAGCGGCAGTCGGGGCAGGCGGCCTTGAAGAGGACCGGAGTCACCGACAGACCGGGCATCATGGACATATCCCTCAACTCTCCCTGTCTCGAATCCCCTGGCCCTCCCCGGCGCCCGCCCCGCGCGGCGCCGTCCGAGGACGGTTCACACGCTCTCGTACGCCGCCAGCGCGGCGGCCGCCGCGGCGCGGGCGCTCTCCGCGAGACCGGTCGGCGAGACGATCCGCCCGTCGCTGCCGAGCCGCAGCGCGAGCCGCTTCAGCGAGGCCGGGTCGGGGGTGCGCAGGGTGATCCTCAGACAGCCGTCGGGCAGTTCCTCGGCCCGGTCGTGCGGGTAGTACTCGGCGACCCAGCGCCCGCCGGGTCCGACCTCGACCACCACCTCGGGGTCGTCGGCCGAGGGCTGGACCAGTCCCTCGGACAGGTCCCGCAGTTCCAGCTCCGGCGGCGCGGCGGCCTCCTCCAGGATCCGGATCTCGGCCACCCGGTCGAGGCGGAAGGTGCGGCGCGCCTCGGAGAGGCGGCACCACGCCTCCATGTAGGTGTGACCGACGGCGAAGAGGCGGATGGGGTCGACCTCGCGCTCGGTGAGCTCGTCGCGGGCGGGCGAGTAGTAGCGCACCCAGAGCCGCTTGCGCTCGGAGATGGCCCGGTCGACCTCGGCGAAGACGCCGCCCTCGGACTCGAAGGTGACCGAGAGGCGGGCGCTGGCGCCGGCGGCCTCGCCCGCGGCGGCCTCCAGCTTCGCGGTGGCACGCAGGAGCGCGTCCCGGTCGCCCTCGCGCAGTCCGGGCAGGGTGGCGACGGCCCGAGCGGCGACGAGCAGCGCGGTGGCCTCGTCGGCGGCGAGCCGGAGGGGCTCGGCGACATCGTCCGGGTTGTGCCACCAGATCCGGTCGCCGTCGGTGTCGATGTCGAGGAGGTCGCCGCCCCGGAAGCTGGTGCCGCACATGGGCAGCACGTCGAGGTCGGAGATCAGCTCGTCCTCGGTGATGCCGAAGGCGCGGGCCACGTCGGCGACGTGGGCGCCGGGGCGCTCGCGGAGGTAGGTGACGAGGGAGAGCATCCGCCTCGTCTGGTCGATCGCGTTGGCAGCCATGCGGTTCGTGTCCCCCTCAGCCCTTGGCGACGGCGCGCAGCCGCTCTACCACGTCGGCACGCAGGTCGGCCGGTTCCAGTACGACGACGTCGGGGCCGAACTCGACGAGCCAGGCGTCGAGGCCGTGCCCGTACGGGATCTCCAGCTCGTCCCAGCCGTCGGAGCCCTCGCGCACCTCGACGGCGCGCGCCCGCAGCGGGTAGCCGCAGCCGGTCCGGAGGCGGATCCGGGCGGAGCGGGTGGCGGTCTCTCCCGCCCAGCTCTCCACGGTCTCGCGGACGGTGACGGCGTCGGGCACGGGCGCGGTGAAGGCGCCGGCCCGGGAGCGGACCTTGCCGGTGATGCGGGAGAGGCGGAAGACGCGCTCGGCGCCGCGGTCGCGGTCCCAGCCCGCCAGGTACCAGTGGCCGCGCCAGCACTCCAGCGTCCAGGGCTCGACGTGGCGGGGCTCGGGGCGGGCGGCGTTGGCCTTGCGGTAATCGAAGACCACGGGGCGCCGGTCGCGGCAGGCGAGCATCAGCGGCTCGAAGGCGGCCTCGTGGACCGGGATCCGGGTTTCGAGGGCGCTGGGCTGGATCTCGTACGTGTCCTCGGCCTCGGGCATGCCGGCGGCGCGCAGCTTCTGGAGGGCGCCGCTGGCGGCTCCGGCGAGGCGGGCCTGCTGCCAGACCCGGGCGGCGAGGCCGAGCGCGGCGGCCTCCTCGGCGTCCAGGGTGATGGGCGGGAGGCGGTTGGAGTCGCGGCGGGCGAGGTAGCCGGTCTCGCCGTCGAGGTTCTCGACGGTCTCGATGACGAGGCCGAGCTCGCGGAGGTCGTCCTTGTCCCGCTCGAACATGCGGTTGAAGGCCTCGTCCCCGCTGGCCTCCAGATACGCCTCGATGGAGCCGCGCAGTTCGCGCTTGCTGAGCGCGCGGCGCGTCCCGAGCAGGCACAGCGCGAGATTCATGAGCCGCTCGGCCTTGGCAATCGCCATGGACGCCCTGCACCCTCTTCCCCGGTTCCGTTCTCGGACGTCCGACCGTACCGCCCCGGGGTCTCCGGACAAAAGCCGAGGGCCCCCGCCGCGGAGGCGGGGGCCCTCGGTCGGGCTGGTGCGGCCGGTCAGGCCTTCTTCACGCCGACGAGGTCGCAGACGAAGATCAGCGTCTCGCCGGGGCCGATCTTGGCGCCGGCGCCCTGGTCGCCGTAGGCGAGGTGCGGGGGGATGATCAGCTGGCGGCGGCCGCCGACCTTCATGCCCTGGACGCCCTTGTCCCAGCCCTTGATGACCATGCCGACACCGAGCGGGAACTCGAGCGGGGTGCCGCGGTTCCAGGAGGCGTCGAACTCCTCGCCGGAGTCGAAGGAGACACCGACGTAGTGGACGTTGACCGTGTCACCGGCTTCGGCGGTGTCGCCGTCGCCCGACCAGATGTCCTTGATCTCCAGGTCGGCCGGCGGCTCGCCGCCCGGGAAGTCGACCTCGGGCTTCTCGATGCTCACTGCAGTGTGCTCCTCAAACGGGTGTGACCGCGCGGACGATGGTCCGTGCGACCCGGACAACCTACCGTGCGGCGGGCCGGATCGCGCGGGAACCCGCTATCGCTTGGCGAGGATGTCGACGGTGAAGACCAGGGTGGCGTTCGGCGGGACCTTGCCCTGGCCCTTGTCGCCGTAGCCGTCGGCCGGCGGGACGACGAGGAGCACCCGGCTGCCGACCTTCTTGCCGTCCAGGCCCTTGGTCCAGCCGGGGATGACGCCGGAGAGGGGGAAGGTGGCCGGGGCGCCGCGCTCGTAGGAGCTGTCGAACGGCGTGCCGTTCCAGAGCACACCCTGGTACTGGACGGTCAGGGTGTCGGTGGCCTTCACGGCCTCGCCCTTGCCCTCGATGACGTAGTTCGAGACCAGCGTCTTCGGCGCGTCGGTCTTCGGCACGGTCAGCGAGGGGGCCTTGCCGTCGGTGTTGGTGCCGACCTTGGGCAGGTCCTTGTTCTCCTGGGCCACGTCGGTGCCCTCGGCGGACTTCGGGATGGTGGTCGCCTTCAGGATGTCCACGACGAAGACGAGGGTGGCGCCGCCCTTGATGCTCGGCGGGGAGCCCTGCTCGCCGTAGCCGAGCTCCGGCGGGATGCCGATCTCGACGCGGCTGCCGACCTTCTGGCCCTTCAGACCCTGGTCCCAGCCCTTGATGACCTCTCCGGCACCGAGCGTGACCGTGAAGGGCTCGCCGCGGTCGAAGCTGTTGTCGAAGGGGGTCGTCGAGTCCCAGGTCTGACCGAGGTAGTTGACCTGGAGGGCGTCGCCGTCCTTGGTGACCGGGCCGTCGCCCTCGCTGATCACGTTGACCTTGAGCTCCTTGGGCGGGTCGCCCTCGCCCTTGGACAGGGTCGGCTTCTCGCCGAACTTCTCGCCCGCGGTGATGGCGGGCAGCCCGTTGGTCATCGAGGCGTTATCGGAGCCCTTGGTTTCGTTGCCGCACGCCGCTGTGGAGAGCAGCAGCAGCGGGACGACGAGAAGGCCGGCAAGTCGGCGCACGTGTTCCTCAGATCTCAGACGGCACAGTAGTTGTCCGGACACTCTAGGGGACCCGGCTGTGACGTCCAGGGCCCCGCGCGTCGCACGCGCGGGGCCCCGACCTGCTCTTGTGATCGTCCTACATACCGGCGATCAGCTTCTCCACCCTGTCGTCGACCGAGCGGAACGGGTCCTTGCACAGGACCGTCCGCTGCGCCTGGTCGTTGAGCTTGAGGTGGACCCAGTCGACGGTGAAGTCCCGGCGCTGCTCCTGGGCGCGGCGGATGAAGTCGCCGCGGAGCCGGGCCCGGGTGGTCTGCGGGGGCACGGACTTGCCCTCGAAGATCTTCACGTCGTTGCAGATCCGCGCCGCCTGCCCGTTCTTCTGGAGCAGGTAGTAGAGCCCGCGGCGGCGGTGGATGTCGTGGTAGGCGAGGTCTATCTGGGCGACCCGCGGATTCGACATGGTCATGTTGTGCTTGGCGCGGTAGCGCTCGATGAGCTTGTACTTCATCACCCAGTCGATCTCCGTCTGGATGCGGTCCAGCTCCTCCTGCTCGATGGCGTCGAGCGTGCGGCCCCACAGTTCCAGGACCTGGGCGATCGTGCCGGAGCGGATGCCGCGGCGGTCGACGAAGTCGGACGCCTTGTCGAAGTACTCGCGCTGCACCTCCAGCGCGGACGCCTCGCGGCCGCTGGCCAGGCGCACCTTGCGCTGGCCGGTGATGTCGTGGCTGACCTCGCGGATGGCCCGGATCGGGTTCTCCAGGGTCAGGTCGCGCATCACCGTGCCGGCCTCGATCATGCGCAGCACGAGGTCGGTGGCGCCGACCTTGAGGAGCATGGTCGTCTCCGACATGTTCGAGTCGCCGACGATGACGTGGAGCCTGCGGTAGCGCTCGGCGTCGGCGTGCGGCTCGTCCCGGGTGTTGATGATGGGCCGGGAGCGGGTGGTGGCGGAGCTGACGCCCTCCCAGATGTGCTCGGCGCGCTGGGAGACGCAGTAGACGGCGCCGCGCGGGGTCTGGAGCACCTTGCCCGCGCCGCAGATCAGCTGACGCGTGACCAGGAACGGGATGAGGATGTCCGCGAGGCGGGAGAACTCTCCGTGGCGGGCGACGAGATAGTTCTCGTGGCAGCCGTAGGAGTTTCCGGCGGAGTCGGTGTTGTTCTTGAAGAGATAGACGTCGCCCGCGATTCCCTCCTCGTGCAGGCGGCGTTCGGCGTCCACGAGAAGACCTTCGAGAATGCGCTCGCCTGCCTTGTCGTGGGTGACGAGTTCGATCACGTCGTCGCATTCCGGTGTGGCGTATTCCGGATGCGAACCCACGTCGAGGTACAGGCGGGCGCCGTTCCGCAGGAAGACGTTGCTGCTGCGGCCCCATGACACGACTCGGCGGAAGAGGTACCGCGCCACTTCGTCAGGTGACAGTCGGCGCTGTCCCCTGAACGTGCACGTGACGCCGTACTCGTTCTCCAGCCCGAAAATGCGGCGGTCCATGTCTGAACATTACGCCTGACGGCGTGTGCTGAAACCGGGTTGAGCGTTCCCGTTCCGATCATTTTCCGATCAGAGGGCGTTCTTTTCGCTGTGCGCGGGGGCGACGGCGCCCCCGCTCGCGGCGTGTCGCGTCCGGCGGCCGGGCGCGTCGGGATCGTTCAGGACCCGGCCGGTGGCGAGCAGCACCAGCAGAGCCGCGAGGCCGCCCGCCCCGGCCACGGCGAACCCGGCGACGGTTCCGGAGAGTTCGACGGCGGGTCCCGCGGCGGCCGAGCCGAGGGCCGCGCCGACGCCGAAGGTGGTGACCAGCCAGGAGAACGCCTCGGTGACGGTGCCGGCCGGGGCGTGCCGGTCCACCACGATGAACGCGCAGGCGAGGACGGGGGCCAGGAAGACGCCGGCGAGGGCCGAGAGCGCGGCCATGGCGACCGGTCCCGGGGTGAGCGTCAGGGGCAGGTAGCAGAGCGCGAGGAGGGCGACCAGGACGCGCAGCCGGCGCTCGGGCGCTCCGGCCCACTGCCGCGCTCCGTAGAGGACGCCGCCGAGGAGCGCGCCGAGGCCGAGGGCGGCCATCAGCCAGCCGTAGACGGACGGGGTGCCGCGGTCGTCGGCGTAGGCGACGGCGGCCACCGTGATGGAGCCGAGGGCGAGCCCGACGAAGAAGAAGGAGCCCAGCAGGGCGAGCAGCCCGCGCGAGCGCAGCGCACCGAGCCAGTGGGCCTCGCGGGGTGCGGAGCGCCAGGCCCTGGACGGCTCGGAGAGGACCACGGAGAGCGCCCCGAGGACCCCGAGGAGGTTGATGACGAGGAGGGCGGCGGCGGGCGACTGCAGGGCGACGAGGAGGGTCACCAGGAGCGGCCCGACGGTGAACATGACCTCCTGCGCGACCGCGTCGAGGGCGTACGCGCGGTGGATCCGGTCCTCGCGGCCGAGGACGCTGGGCCAGAGCGCCCGCAGGCCGCCCTCCAGGGGCGGGGTGAAGAATCCGGCGAGGACGACGGCGGCGTAGGCGAGCGGGAGGTTGCCTATGCCGACGAGGGCGAAGAGGGCCATGCCGAGGGCGGAGAGGACCGCGGCGGGGAGCTGGACCCGCGGCTGGCCCTTGAGGTCGACGGCGCGGCCGAGGAGCGGCTGCCCGAGGGCGTTGGCGACGCCGTACGCGGCGACGAGGCCGCCCGCGAGGGTGTAGCCGCCGCCCTGGTCGCGGACGAAGAGGGTCATGGCCACGGGGCCGGTGCCGTTGGGCAGCCGGCCGACCAGGGTGCCGGTGAGCAGGCGGAGCGCGTGCGGCGCCCGCAGGATGTCGCGGTAGCCGCCGTGTGCCGTGGCCTCGGTGGCCATGCGGGTCTCCCCTCCGTCGGCTCACGCCGAGGTTTTACGTATAACTTCCATCGTCATACGTACCATGGCGACGTGACGCGGGTCCACCCCGCGCCCGCGCACCACCGACCAGCGCCCCACCGACAGCGTCCGACGCGGAGGCCCCGTGCAGACCACCGAAACCCCCGGCGCCCCGCGTCCGACCAGCAGGGACGTGGCCCGGGTGGCGGGCGTCTCGCAGGCCACCGTCTCCCTCGTCCTCGGCGACAAGTGGCGGGGCCGCGTGTCGGAGCGCACGGCCGGCACCGTCCGGGACGCCGCCCGCGAGCTCGGCTACCGGCCCAACCTCGCCGCCCGCAATCTGCGCCTGGGCCGCACTCGTACCGCCCTGCTCGTGGTGCCGGCGCTCACCAACGAGTTCTTCGCGCACGTCTACACCGGCGCGGCGGCGGTCGCCGCCGAGCACGGCTTCGGCGTCGTCCTCTACCCCTCCCCCGACGGCGTCGGCCCCGCCCGCGACCCCTTCGCCTCGGCCCAGGCGGCCCTGGACGGCGTGCTGGCCTCCTCCATGGCCACCGAGGCCCTGGACGCCTTCCGCGGCAGTGACCTGCCGCTCGTGATGCTCGACAGCGACCCGGCGGGCGCCGGCGCCGCTGCCCGCGTCAACCTCGACGTCGCCGAGGGCATGCGGCTGGTCACCGCCCATCTCCTCGGCCTCGGCCACCGCCGCTTCCTGCACCTGGCGTCGGCGGCCCCGTCGTGGACCTTCGACGTCCGGGCCGCGGCACTCGCGCACGCCCTGCGGGACGCGGAGGTCCGCACCGTACGGTCGCCGCTCACCGTCGCGGCGGCACGGGAGACGGCCGGAGCGGCCCTCGCCGCGCCCGGTCCCCGCCCCACGGCGGTGATCTGCGACGACGACATCCTCGCGGCCGGCGTCTGCAAGGCCGCGCACCGGCTCGGCCTGCGCGTCCCGGAGGACCTGTCGGTCACCGGCTTCGACGACATGGCCCTGGCCACGGCGGTCGAGCCGGAGCTGACCACGGTCCGCCTGCCCGCCGAGGAGTTCGGGCGCCGGGGCATGGAGGCGCTGCTCGCCGTCCTGGCGGGCGAACCGGCCCGCTCGGACGTCCTCCCCGTCGAGCTGGTCCCGCGCGGCTCCACCGGCCCGGCACCGGCCGTCTGAGCCCTTCACGCGCGCAGGGGCCCGATCCACCAGGATCGGGCCCCTGCGCGCGTACGGGCTCGTCTACTCCTCGGACACCTCGTCCGAGGGCTCGTCCGTCTTCGCCAGGGCCGCGTTGTCCGCCTCCAGGAGACGCACCAGCTGCCGGCCGACGATCCGCTTGAACTTGCGCTGCTGCGGACGGGTCCGGTCCAGGACCGCCACCTCGAGACGCTCGGCGGGGATCTCCCGCTCCGTGCCGTTGGTGTCCCGGGAGAGCGCCTGCACGGCCAGCTTCAAGGCCTCCGCGAGCGACATGCCGTCCCGGTGCCGCTGGTCCAGGAAGGAGCTGATCTGCTCCGCGTTGCCGCCCACCGCGACCGAGCCGTGCTCGTCCACGATGGAGCCGTCGTGCGGCAGCCGGTAGATCTGGTCGCCGGACGGCTCGGTGCCGACCTCGGCGACGACCAGCTCCACCTCGTACGGCTTCTCGCCGGCGCTGGAGAAGATGGTGCCCAGCGTCTGCGCGTAGACGTTCGCCAGGCCGCGCGCGGTGACGTCGTCCCGGTCGTAGGTGTAGCCGCGCAGGTCGGCGTAGCGGACGCCGCCGATGCGCAGGTTCTCGTACTCGTTGTACTTGCCCGCGGCGGCGAAGCCGATGCGGTCGTAGATCTCGCTGAACTTGTGCAGGGCGCGGGACGGGTTCTCGCCGACGAAGACGATGCCGTCGGCGTACTGGAGGACCACGAGGCTGCGGCCGCGCGCGATGCCCTTGCGGGCGTACTCCGCGCGGTCGGCCATGGCCTGCTGGGGTGAGACGTAGAACGGTGTGGACACCGGCGCTCGTCCCTTTCTTCTGGGCTGTGAGGGGGCGGCGTGAGGATCAGAGCAGGGCGGCGCGCGGTCCGTCCGGCTGCTCCAGACGCCGCTCGGTGATCGAACGGGCGAGTTCGGAGGACTCGGCCTCGGAGAGCCTGCGGAAGCCCTCGTCGGTGATGACGGTGACGATCGGGAAGATGCGGCGGGCCAGGTCCGGGCCGCCGGTCGCCGAGTCGTCGTCCGCGGCGTCGTACAGCGCCTGCACGACCAGGGTGGTCGCCTGCTGCTCGGTGAGGTCCTCGCGGTACAGCTTCTTCATGGAGCCGCGGGCGAAGATCGAACCCGAGCCGGTGGCGGCGTAGCCGTGCTCCTCGGAGCGGCCGCCGGTGACGTCGTACGAGAAGATCCGGCCCTTCTCGCGCCCCTCGTCCCAGCCGGCGAAGAGCGGGACGACGGCGAGGCCCTGCATGGCCATGCCGAGGTTGCTCCGGATCATGGTGGAGAGGCGGTTCGCCTTGCCCTCCAGGGAGAGCGTGGCGCCTTCCACCTTCTCGAAGTGCTCCAGCTCCAGCTGGAAGAGCTTGACCATCTCGACGGCGAGGCCCGCGGTGCCGGCGATGCCGACCGCGGAGTACTCGTCCGCCGGGAACACCTTCTCGATGTCCCGCTGGGCGATCATGTTGCCCATGGTGGCCCGCCGGTCACCCGCGAGCACCACGCCCCCCGGGAAGGTGGCGGCCACGATGGTCGTGCCGTGCGGCGCCTCAACGATCCCGTCCGGCAGCTTCCGGTTGCCCGGCAGCATCTGCGGCGAGTGGTCGCCGAGGAAGTCCATGAACGAGGAGGAGCCCGGCGTCAGGAAGGCCGCCGGCAGACGCCCGATACTACGAGGGTTGGCTTCCACGCGATTCCTTCCGGGTGGCTGAGAAGGGCCCGCCCCTTGGCTCGCGCGGGCCGATCTTGATTGCTGTGTACGGACCATACCCGTGCGTCGACGTGTCATCCGTCCCCGGGCCCACGGCTTCTCCACGGGCTCCGGGGACGGGAACGACAGGTGCGGAGCGGCTACTCGCCGCCCTTTTGCACGAAGCTCCGAACGAAGTCCTCGGCGTTCTCTTCCAAGACGTCGTCGATCTCGTCGAGGACGGAATCCACGTCTTCGCTCAGCTTCTCCTGGCGCTCCTGGAGGTCGGAGCTCGCCTCCGTGGTGGTCTCCTCGACCTCCTCCGTGGAACGCGTCGCCTTCTGCTGTCCGCCGCCGGTGTCCTTGGTCGCCATATCCCTCACCCCGCTCGAATCGGCCCGCTCGGTTGAGTCCGTTACAAGATCAGACCCTACAATCCGGGTCCGACTTCGGCCTCATGATTTCCTGGTTTCTCTCCCGTATCCGGGCGCTGATCCCATCATTCCCAGCGCCCACCCGTTTCAGGCCCCTGCCCGGGCGCGGAAATCATCCGCCCGAAAGAACCCGGACCAGCTCCTCCGCGGTGCGGCAGCGGTCCAGCAGGCCGCCCACATGGGCCTTGGTGCCGCGCAGCGGCTCCATGGTCGGGACCCGCTGGAGCGAGTCGCGGCCCGGCAGATCGAAGATCACCGAGTCCCAGGAGGCCGCGGCGACGTCGTCGGCGTACTGCTCCAGGCACCGGCCCCGGAAATAGGCCCTGGTGTCCTCCGGAGGCGCCGTCTCGGCCCGCTCCACCTCGGTCTCGTCCAGGAGCCGCTTCATGCGCCCCCGGGCCACCAGACGGTTGTACAGGCCCTTGTCGGGGCGTACGTCCGCGTACTGGAGGTCCACCAGGTGCAGCCGGGCGGCGTCCCAGTCGAGGCCGTCGCGGCGCCGGTACCCCTCCATGAGCTCCCGCTTGGCGACCCAGTCCAGCTCGCCGGCGAGGCTCATCGGGTCGTTCTCCAGCCGGCCCAGCGTGTCCTCCCAGCGGGCCAGGACGTCCTTGGTCTGCTCGTCGGCGTCCGCGCCGTACCGCTCGTCCACGTACTTCCTGGCCAGCTCGAAGTACTCCATCTGGAGCTGGACGGCGGTGAGCGTCCGGCCGCTGCGCAGCGTGACGAGGTACTGGAGCGTGGGGTCGTGGGAGACGTGGTGGAGGGTGCGGACGGGCTGGTCGACGGCGAGGTCGACGGTGATGAAGCCGTCCTCGATCATGGAGAGCACGAGGGCGGTGGTGCCCAGCTTGAGGTAGGTGGAGATCTCGGAGAGGTTGGCGTCCCCGATGATCACGTGCAGCCGGCGGTACTTCTCCGCGTCGGCGTGCGGTTCGTCGCGGGTGTTGATGATGGGCCGCTTGAGGGTGGTCTCCAGGCCGACCTCGACCTCGAAGTAGTCGGCGCGCTGGCTGATCTGGAAGCCGTTCTCGCGCCCGTCCTGCCCGATGCCGACCCGGCCGGCGCCGGTGACGACCTGGCGGGAGACGAAGAAGGGCGTCAGGTGGCGCACGATGTCCGAGAAGGGGGTCTCCCGCTTCATCAGGTAGTTCTCGTGCGTGCCGTAGGAGGCGCCCTTGTTGTCGGTGTTGTTCTTGTAGAGGTGGATCGGCTGGGCGCCGGGGAGCTGCGCGGCGCGCTCGGCCGCCTCGGCCATGATCCGCTCGCCGGCCTTGTCCCAGAGGACGGCGTCGCGCGGGTTGGTGACCTCGGGGGCGCTGTACTCGGGGTGGGCGTGGTCCACGTAGAGCCGGGCGCCGTTGGTGAGGATGACGTTGGCGAGGCCGATGTCCTCGTCGGTGAGCTGGCTGGAGTCGGCGGCCTCGCGGGCGAGGTCGAAGCCGCGGGCGTCCCGCAGCGGGTTCTCCTCCTCGAAGTCCCAGCGGGCGCGACGCGCCCGGTGCATCGCCGCGGCGTAGGCGTTGACGATCTGGGACGAGGTGAGCATGGCATTGGCGTTCGGGTGACCGGGGACGGAGATCCCGTACTCCGTCTCGATGCCCATTACTCGCCGTACGGTCATGCGGCCCTCCTTGCCCGGCGGCGCTCAGTGCGCGACTCGGCGGTACCGAAGAGCCTAGAGCGGCTCCGCGCTGGTGGGGAGATCACTTGCGGTATTTCCCGGAGAGTGGCCGGGAGTTTTCCGGTGCGAATGCGACGGCTGCGGATGCCCGGTTTCCGGACATCCGCAGCCGGTGTGCGCTTCTACAGGTACTGGCCGGTGTTGGCGACCGTGTCGATGGAGCGTCCGGTGTCCGCGCCCTGCTTTCCGGTGACGAGGGTGCGGATGAAGACGATCCGCTCGCCCTTCTTTCCGGAGATGCGGGCCCAGTCGTCGGGGTTGGTGGTGTTGGGCAGGTCCTCGTTCTCCTTGAACTCGTCCACGCATGCCTGGAGGAGGTGGGAGACGCGGATGCCCTTCTGGTTGTGGTCGAGGAATGCCTTGATGGCCATCTTCTTGGCCCGGTCGACGATGTTCTGGATCATCGCGCCGGAGTTGAAGTCCTTGAAGTACAGGACTTCCTTGTCACCGTTGGCGTACGTGACTTCGAGGAAGCGGTTCTCCTCGGATTCGGCGTACATCTGCTCGACGACGGACTGGATCATTCCGTTGGCGGCGGCGGCCTTGGAGCCGCTGTGCTCGGAGACGTCGTCCGTGTGGAGCGGAAGGTTGGCGGTGAGGTACTTCGCGAAGATGTCCTTCGCGGCCTCGGCGTCCGGGCGCTCGATCTTGATCTTCACGTCGAGCCGGCCGGGGCGGAGGATCGCGGGGTCGATCATGTCCTCGCGGTTGGAGGCGCCGATCACGATCACGTTCTCCAGGCCCTCGACGCCGTCGATCTCGGCGAGGAGCTGGGGGACGATGGTGTTCTCGACGTCGGAGCTGACGCCGGATCCGCGGGTGCGGAAGAGCGATTCCATCTCGTCGAAGAAGACGATGACGGGGGTGCCCTCGCTGGCCTTCTCACGGGCCCGCTGGAAGACCAGGCGGATGTGCCGCTCGGTCTCGCCGACGTACTTGTTGAGGAGCTCGGGGCCCTTGATGTTGAGGAAGTAGGACTTCCCCGCGGGCTGGCCGGTGACCTCGGCGACCTTCTTGGCCAGGGAGTTCGCGACGGCCTTGGCGATGAGCGTCTTGCCGCAGCCGGGCGGCCCGTAGAGCAGGATGCCCTTGGGCGGCCGCAGTTCGTGCTCCTTGAAGAGGTCGGGGTAGAGGTACGGGAGCTCGACCGCGTCGCGGATCAGCTCGATCTGGTTGCCCAGACCGCCGATCTTCTCGTAGTCGACGTCCGGGACCTCTTCGAGGACGAGCTCCTCGACCTCGCTCTTGGGCACGACCTCGTACACGTAGCCCGACCGGGAGTCGAAGAGCAGGGCGTCGCCGGCGCGGATGGTGACGTCCAGCAGAGGCTCGGCGAGCCTCACCACCCGCTCCTCGTCGGTGTGCCCGACCACCAGGGCGCGCTCGCCGTCCTCAAGGATCTCCTTGAGGGTGACGATCTCCCCGGCGCGCTCGAACTCCATGGCCTCGACCACGTTGAGCGCCTCGTTGAGCATGACTTCCTGGCCGCGCCGGAGCTCTTCGAGCTCGACGCTGGGGCTCACGTTCACCCGGAGCTTGCGGCCCCCGGTGATGATGTCGCACGTGCCGTCCTCGTTCGCCTGCAGGAAGACACCGAAGCCGGCCGGCGGCTGCGCGAGCCGGTCGACCTCCTCCTTGAGGGCCACGATCTGGTCGCGTGCCTCACGGAGCGTGTTCGCCAGCCTTTCGTTCTGCCCGGACACGCCGGCCAGGTTCGTCTGCAGCTCGACGATCCGCTCTTCGAGAATCCTCGTGTGTCGCGGAGAGTCGGCGAGCTTGCGGCGCAGGACGGCGATTTCCTGCTCGAGATAGGCAACCTGGCCGGCGGGGTCTTCAGACCCCCGCCCCGGCCGGATGCCGCGGTTGATGTCGTCGTCGTGGGCTGCCACGGTCCTCACCTCCTCCAAGGGGAGCTGGACGCATCCTGACCCTACCTGCGTGGGTGATGATTGAAACCCCTAGATCAAAAAGACTCCGGGGCGTGTCCGATCTTCACCCTTGCGCTTCCCCTCTCGCCAGGGGAATACCCACCCTTCACGCTCTGAAAGCGGGCAGTTGTATCGTCGTGAGGGGTCAACACCCGCGGGTCGCGGCCTCAATTGTCCGCGCGGAGCAGAAACGGCAGAAGAGATGAGCGTGCAGCACGAGGCGCCGGCCGAAGGGGCCGAGGAGCCCCTGGAGGTCTGGATCGATCAGGACCTGTGCACCGGGGACGGGATCTGCGCGCAGTACGCCCCCGAGGTCTTCGAGCTCGACATCGACGGGCTCGCTTATGTGAAGAGCGCGGACGACGAGCTGCTCCAGGACGCGGGGGCGACGACACCGGTGCCGCTGCCGCTGCTCCAGGACGTGGTGGACTCGGCGAAGGAGTGCCCGGGCGACTGCATCCATGTGCGGCGGGTCCGGGACCGGGTCGAGGTGTTCGGCCCCGACGCGGAGTAGGTCAGACGCCGCGCGCCTCCGCGCCGGTGGTGCGGACGAAGGCGCCGCCGGTCCACTCCCAGCCGACCTGCTCCTTCTCGTCGGGGCAGCAGCTGGGCACGTCCGCGGACGAGTAGCCGAGCAGGGTGGCGCGGGCGGCTCCGTCGCGGATCGCGAGGCCGGTGACGCTGCGCTGCTCGCTCGGGTCGACGAGGGTGGCCACCACGCGCGCGGGGGGCGTGCCGCCGCGGCCGAGGGTGAGGACGTACAGGCCGGCGGGCGGGGTTCCGGATCCGGCTTCGCAGTGTACGACCGCAACGGTCTCGGGGTTCTTGTCGCCGTCCAGGTCGCCGCTGACCCGCTGGACGACCCGGTGGTCCGCTCCCCCGCACCGAAGGGGGTAGACGGCCGTCTCGGGGTCGGGGGCGGCGGCCGGGCCCGGGGCCTGCGGGGCGGGTGCGGCGGTGGCGGTGGCGCGGCCGGCCTCGGCGGTGCGGGGCGCGAGGGCGCCGGCGAGGGCGACGACCGCGGCGGTCGCGGTGGCGGTGGCCAGCCAGTGCAGCGGCCGGGCGTGGGTGTGTGCGAGGTCCACGGGGTCCGGGGCGGCGGAGGGCTGCACGCGAGACGTCTCCTGTGAGGGTCGTGCCGAGGGGTTGCGGGCATCGTGCCACACGTCACAGGACGGCGGAACAGCCGGGGGGCTCGAACAGGGGTGCCGAACGCGGCGACGCCGCCGCCCGGTTCCCCGCGGTGCGGGGTCATGTGCGGCGGCGTCGGCCGGTGTGCTGTCGGGGTGTCAGCCCTTGTTGGGGCCGTCGTAGTCCTCGCCGTAGGCGCCCTTGGCGGGGCGGCGGCGGCGCATCGGGGGCTCCACGCCGTCCGCGAGGCGGCGGGCGGTGACGAGGAAGCCGGTGTGGCCGATCATGCGGTGATCGGGGCGGACGGCCAGGCCCTCGACGTGCCAGTTGCGGATCATGGATTCCCAGGGCTGCGGCTCGGCGTAGCAGCCGATCTCCCGGATGGACTCCACGGTGCGGGCGAGCTGGGTGGTGGTGGCCACGTAGCAGCAGAGGATGCCGCCGGGGACGAGCGACTTGGAGACGGCCTCCAGGCACTCCCACGGGGCGAGCATGTCGAGGATGACCCGGTCGACGTCGGTGTCGGTCAGGTTGTCCTGGAGGTCGCCGACGGTCAGCTGCCAGGCCGGGTGGGGGCCGCCGAAGTAGCGCTCGACGTTGCCCTTCGCGATCTCGGCGAAGTCCTCGCGGCGCTCGTAGGAGTGCAGCATGCCGCTGTCGCCGATGGCGCGGAGCAGGAAGCTGCTGAGCGAGCCGGAACCCACGCCGGCCTCCACGACGCGCGCGCCGGGGAAGATGTCGGCGAAGGCGAGGATCTGTCCCGCGTCCTTCGGGTAGACCACGGCGGCGCCGCGGGGCATGGACAGGACGTAGTCGGGGAGCAGGGGGCGCAGCGCGAGGTAGGCCACGTTTCCGGTGGTGCGGACAACGCTGCCCTCGGGAGCGCCGATCAGCTCGTCGTGCGGGAAGGAACCCTTGTGGGTGTGGAAGTTCTTTCCCTCTTCGAGCGTGAACGTGTAGTGGCGGCCCTTGGGGTCGGTCAGCTGAACCTGGTCCCCGACCTTGAAGGGCCCGCGTCGGCGGGCGGCACCGGTCGGTTCGGACATGTGAACAAGAGTACCGGGCTTACGAGGAGGGTCGTGCCATGGCCTTCACGAAGGCGCGCTCGACGTCCGTGGTGGCGAGGACGCCGTAGATCTCGCCGGTCTCCTCGACGACGAGGTACTCGGTGGCGGGGGTGGCGCGGAGGTGGTCGAGCAGGGGCTGGCCGGTGAGTTCGGCGGGGACCCGCATGCCGGGGTTGAGGTCCTGGGCGAGGGTGGTGACGGCGACCCAGGGGCGGCGGTGCTGGGGGACGGCGGCGATGGCGGCCTCGCGGACGATGCCGGTGGGACCGCCGGTGCCGTCGACGACGACGAGGGCGCGGGCGCCGGCCTCGTTGGCGCGGCGGAGGGCCTCGGAGAGGGGGGTGTCGGGTTCGACGGGGATGGCGCGGCGGGTGAGGGCGCGGGCGCGGAGGTCGGGAAGGTGTTCGCGGAGGCGGGCCATGCGGAGGCTGTTGCCGGCGCCGGTCCAGATGATGGCGGCCAGGATGGCGGCGAGGAGGGCGTCGGTGACGGTGGTGAAGCCGTCGATGGCGGCGGTGGAGTTGCCGAGCCAGCCGGTGCGGGTGAGGAGGGGGAGGCCGATGAGGACGGTGATGGCGAGGGCGCGGCCGACCCAGGCGGCGGCGACGGTGCCGCTCATGGGCTTGCCGGTGATCTTCCAGACGACGGCGCGGAGCATCCGGCCGCCGTCGAGGGGGAGGCCGGGGAGGAGGTTGAAGATCGCGACGATGAGGTTGGAGATCATCAGGCCGGCGAGGAGGACGCCGGGCACGGTGCCGGGTTCGACGGTGTGCATGGCGAGGTAGAAGAGGCCGGCGAGGACGAGGGAGAGGAGCGGGCCGACGAAGGCGAGGACGAATTCGCGGCCGGGGGTCTCGGACTCCTTCTCGATCTCGGAGACGCCGCCGAAGAACTGGAGCTGGATGCGCCGCACCGGGAGCTTGAAGCGGAGGGCGGCGATGGTGTGGGCGAGCTCGTGGACGAGGACGGAGGCGTAGAAGGCGACGGCGAAGAAGAGGGAGACGAGGTAGCGGGCGGCGCCGAGTTCGGGGAGGACCCGCTCGATCTGGTCGCCGAAGACCCAGGTGATGAGGGCGGCGACGAGGAACCAGCTGGGGGCGACGTAGACGGGCACGCCGAAGGGCCGGCCCATGAGGATCCCGCCGCCGGGTTCCTCGGTCCGCTGCGGCTTGGGCTCGTCCTGGTTCACGGGTTCCTCTCGTCGCCGGGTGACCGCGCCGGTGCGTCACGGGTCGATCATGCAGCGCGACGGGTCATGCGTCGATGGTATGCGGCTCGCTGTCGGTGGCGGGCCGTAGGGTCTGTGTCATGAGTACGAGCGAGCGGCTCCCGGAGGGGCCCCGGGCGCCGATGTCGCTGTCGCCGTCGCGGGCGAGCGACTTCATGCAGTGTCCCCTGTTGTACCGGTTCCGGGTGATCGACCGGCTGCCCGAGAAGCCGAGTGCCGCGGCGACGCGGGGGACGCTGGTGCACGCGGTGCTGGAGCGGCTCTTCGACGATCCGGCGGTGGAGCGGACGGCGCCGCGGGCGAAGGCGATGATCCCGGGCCAGTGGGACCGGCTGCTGGAGTCGCGGCCGGAGCTGGGCGAGCTGTTCGCGGACGATCCGGCGGGCGAGCGGCTGGGGCAGTGGCTGGCGGAGGCCGAGGCTCTGGTGGAGCGGTGGTTCACGCTGGAGGATCCGGTGCGTCTCGAGCCCGCGGAGCGCGAGCTGTTCGTGGAGGCGGAGCTGGAGTCGGGGCTGCGGCTGCGCGGGGTGATCGACCGGGTGGACGTGGCGCCGACGGGCGAGGTGCGGATCGTCGACTACAAGACGGGGAAGGCGCCGCGGCCGGAGTACAGCGAGGGCGCGCTGTTCCAGATGACGTTCTACGCGCTGGTGGTGTGGCGGCTGAAGGGGGTGATCCCCCGGCGGCTGCAGCTGGTCTATCTGGGCAGCGGTGACGTGCTGACGTACGACCCGGTGGAGGCGGACCTGCGGCGGGTGGAGCGGAAGCTGCACGCGCTGTGGGACGCGATCCGGTCGGCGACGGAGACGGGTGACTGGCGGCCGCGGCCGACGAAGCTGTGCGGCTGGTGCGATCACCGGGCGGTGTGTCCCGAGTTCGGGGGGACTCCCCCGGTGTATCCGCTGGAGATCGTTTCCGCGCGCCCGCCGGAGTCGGGCGAAGGGGCGCAGGGCAGAATGGGCGGGGACCGGCCCGCCTCGTGAAGGAGCCCCTGTGACGATTCGCGTCCTCCTGGTGGACGACCAGCCGCTGCTGCGCACCGGCTTCCGGATGATTCTGGAGGCGGAGCAGGACCTCACGGTGGTGGGCGAGGCCGGTGACGGTCTGCAGGCGCTGGACCAGGTGCGGGCGCTCCAGCCGGACGTGGTGCTGATGGACATCCGGATGCCGCGGATGGACGGGGTGGAGGCGACCCGGCAGATCACCGGCCCCGGCCGGGACGGGCCGGCGAAGGTGCTGGTGCTGACCACCTTCGACCTGGACGAGTACGTGGTGGAGGCGCTGCGCGCGGGGGCGAGCGGCTTCCTGCTGAAGGACGCCCCGGCGAACGAGCTGGTGCAGGCGATCCGGGTGGTGGCGGCGGGCGAGGCGATGCTGGCGCCGTCGATCACGAGGCGGCTGCTCGACAAGTACTCGGCGCATCTGCCGACCGGTGAGGAGCAGGTGCCGGACACCCTGGGCACGCTGACCGACCGCGAGGTGGAGGTGCTGAAGCTGGTGGCCCGCGGCCTGTCGAACGCGGAGATCGCGGCGGATCTGTTCGTCAGCGAGACGACGGTGAAGACGCATGTGGGCCATGTGCTGACGAAGCTGGGGCTGCGCGACCGGGTGCAGGCGGCGGTGTACGCGTACGAGAGCGGTCTGGTGCGTCCGGGCGGCAACGGCCAGTAGCGGAGCAGGTGGTACGCGGAAGGGCCCGGTGCGTTCGGCGTGCACCGGGCCCTTCCGCGTACCCGTGGGGGTCAGCTCTTGCGGATCTCCCAGAAGCGGAAGACCGTCGAGGCGTCGAGGGTCCATTCGAGACCGGTGACGCCGTCGCGGGTGACGGCGTACTGCTTGCCCTGCCAGAGCGGGAGGAAGGGGACCTCCTCGGCGACGGCGTCCTGGATGGCGCCGTACTCCTCGTCGGTGGCGGAGCGGTCGGCGGTGGCGGCGGTCTTCGGCAGGAGGGTGCCGGTGATCTTCTTGTTCTCGTAGTGGTTGGAGAGGACGTTGCCCTCGCCGAAGAAGGGGGCGGTGAAGTTGTCGGCGTCGGGGTAGTCGGGGACCCAGCCCTTGACGTACACGCCGTACTTGCCGGCGGCGATGTCCTTCTCGTACTGCTCGAAGGCGACGGACTTCACGTCGGCGTCGAAGAGGCCGCTGGCGTTGAGCTGGCCGGCGATGGCCTTGAGCTCGGCGTCGGTGGAGGGGCCGTAGCGGCTGGGGGTGGACCAGAGGGTGAGGGTGACCTTGCCCTTGACGCCGGCGCTGCGGAGGGCCTTCTTGGCCTTGGCGGCGTCGGGGGCGCCGTAGGTGTCGAAGAAGGCGGTGTTGTGGCCGTTGATGCCGGCCGGGACGATCGAGTAGAGCGGCGTCGCCGTCGACTTGTAGACGTCCTCGACGAGGGCGTCGCGGTCGACGAGGTGGGCTATCGCCTTGCGGACGGCGGGCTTGCCGGCGACGGGGTCCTTCATGTTGAAGACGAGGTGCTGGACCTCGGCGCTGCCGCCCTGGACGATCTGGACGGCGTGGTCCTCGGTGGAGGTCTCCAGCTCGGAGATGTCGGCGGCGGACAGGCCCCGGTAGGCGATGTCGAGGTCGCCGGCCTTGAACGCCTGGGCGAGGGCGGTGCGGTCGCCCTGGTAGAGCTTGAGGGCGACGCGGTCGTTGCGGCGCTCGGCGGTGCCCTGGTAGCCGGTGTTGGCCGAGAAGACGGCCTCGGTGTCGCTGAGGGAGTCCAGCTTGTACGGGCCGGAGCCGACGGCCTTGCCGTCGGTGCGGAGGCCGTCGGCGGGGTACTCGCGGTGGTCGACGATGGAGCCGGCGCCGGAGGCGATCTTGCTGGGGAAGGTGGCGTCCGGGACCTTGAGGCGGAAGACGACGGTCCGCTCGTCGGGGGTCTCGATGGCGTCGATGGTGGAGAGCAGCGGTGCCGGGCCGGACGGGTCGGCGATCTTCAGGGCGCGCTCGAAGGAGAACTTGACGTCCTCGGAGGTGAGCGGGTTGCCGTTGGAGAACTTCAGGCCGGGGCGGAGGGTGCAGGTGTAGACGGTGCTGCGGTCGTCGAAGCCGCACTGTTCGGCGGCTTCGGGCTCGGGCAGGGTGCCGCCCTTGGGGAAGGCGAGGAGGGACTGGAAGACGTTGTTGAACAGCAGCCAGGAGCCGGGGTCGTAGCCGGCGGCCGGGTCGGTCGCCAGGATCTCGTCGGACATGCCGACGCGGATCGCGTCGGCGCTGTCCGAGCCCGAACCCTGTTCGGTGCCGCAGCCGCCGAGGAGGGCGGCGGAGAGGCCCGCGGCGAGCGGGGCGGTCAGCCACTTGTGGTGCGTCTTCACAGAACTTGCCTCGTGATCTCTTGCCAGGCCGGCCGCGCGTGGCTGCGCGGCCGGTACAACGAAGGGGTCAGGCGGTGGTGCCGCGGCTCAGCTCCCAGAGCAGCAGGTCGGAGGACGTGTTGAGGGCGTACTCGACTCCGTTGATGTCGTCCCTGGCGGCGACGTACTGCTTGCCCTGCCAGAGCGGCAGGACGGGCACGTCCCGGGCGACGATCTTCTGGATCTGCTGGTAGAGGGGGCCTGCGGCGGTGCGGTCGGCCTCGCGGCGGGAGCTCGGGATGAGCCGCTCGCGGACCGTCCTGTCGACGTAGGGGGTGCCGAGGAAGTTGTCGCTGTCGAGGAAGGGCGCGACGTAGTTGTCGGGGTCCGGGTAGTCGGGGAACCAGCCGAGGCCGTAGACGGCGTAGTCGCCGCGGCGCTGGGCGGGGCGGAACTCGGACCAGGCGGTGCCCTTGACGGTGACGTCGAAGAGTTCGCTGGCGATGAGCTGGTTCTTCAGCGTCGCGAACTCCTGGGCGGTCTCGGCGCCGTAGTGGTCGGTGGTGTAGTGGAGGGTGAGCTTGACCGGGGTCTTGACGCCGGCCTTGCGCAGGAGGGCGGCGGCGCGGTCGCGGTCGCCCTCGCCGTACTCCTCGTAGAAGGGGGTGGTGTGGCCCGTGATGCTGGAGGGGATCAGCGAGTAGAGCGGCTCGGCGGTGGGACCGTAGACCCGGTTGACGAGGGCGCCGCGGTCGACGACGGCGGCCATGGCCTGGCGGACGGCCTTCTCCTCGACGGCCGGGGCCTTGGTGTTGAAGCCGAGGTAGCGGATCTCCAGGCCGGGGACCTCGGAGACGCGGATGCCCTCGCTCGGGGTCTCGGTGAGGTCGCGGATCTGCCGCTGGGAGAGGGAGCGGGCCATCATGTCGATGTCCTTGCCCTCCAGGGCCTCGCCCATGGCGTCGGCGTCGGCGTAGGCGCGGAGCTCGACCTGCTCGTTGCGGGGGTCGATGTCGCCCTTGTAGCGGGGGTTGCGGGAGAAGACGAAGCGGACGGCCTGGTCGCCTTCCTGCTCGGCCTTGAGGGTGTACGGGCCGGACCCGTCCACCTCGAAGCCCTCGCGGAGGGCGTCGGCGGCGTACTTGTCCTTGCTGAGGATGCCGGCGACGGGGGTGGAGAGCTTGTACGGGAAGGTGGCGTCGGGGGCGTTGAGGTGGAAGACGACCTCGCGGTCGCCCTTGGTCTCGACGGTGTCGACGGTCGACAGGAGGGCGGCGGCGCCGTTGTCGGACTTGATCTTCCGTACCCGGTCGATGGAGTACTTGACGTCCTCGGCGGTGACGGGGGTGCCGTCGGCGAAGGTGAGGCCGGGGCGCAGGACGCAGCGGTAGCTCTCGCTGACCTTGTCGGTGAATCCGCAGCTCTCGGCGGCCTCGGGGACGGGGTGGCCGCCGCCGCGGGGGACGTGGACGAGGGTCTGGACGGTCTGGCGGAGGACGTTCCAGGCGCCGGTGTCGTAGGCGTAGGCCGGGTCGAGGGGGGCGGGGGCCTCCTCGGTGGCGACGAACTTGTCGGTGGTTCCGACGACGATGGCTCTGCCGTCCTCTCCCGTGCCGCAGGCGGCGAGCAGCGGGGCGAGCAGTCCGGCGACGGCCGGCAGCACCAAGGTCTTGCGGTTCATCAAGGGTCGTTCTCCTCAGCCGGCCTGGGGTACAGCGGTCATGACGAGACTCCGCCGACGGCCGCCCGGTCGGGGCGGGAGCGATCGGGCCGGGAAGTTGCGATCGGTCCTGTGTTCTCGGCGACTTGGGTATGCGCCGGCGCACGCGGTGATAGCGGCGAAGTACTCGCGAAAGATTAGTGGGCGGCGTCGCTATTGCCGGACGGGGTGGCCGGTGGGCAGTAATCGCAGAGTGATCATGAATACGGCGACTTCGATAGTCATGCAGGGTGCGAGGCGGGCGGTACCGAGCGAATCGGGACACATAGGTGCGGCAGATGTTCGCATTCCGGGCGTTGAACGAGGTCAGGCCACCCCTCGGCGAGCACGCTGGGTGACCAAGGTCACGCGACTGCGACGCGAGGGGTGGCCTGAACCAATTGCACGGAAGACGTGCGGGGGCGAGCGGGAGAGCGTCACGGAAGACGGCCTCGGTGAATACCCGGGGTAATCCTCAGGGAAAGCTCAAATTCGACGGGGATTCCGCTCAGATTCCGGAGACGAGGGTCCTCAGGAACGGCACGTCCACTTCTTCGAGGGAGCGGACCACGACCCGGCCGGGCAGGGCGGGGATCGGCGCGACGGAGGGCACGGCGACGACCCGGCAGCCGGCCGCCTCGGCGGCGGCCACGCCGGTGGCGGTGTCCTCGATGACGGCACAGAGGGCGGGGTCGGCGCCGACGCCGCGGGCGGCGGTCAGGTACGGCTCCGGGTGCGGCTTGGTACGGGCGACCTCGTCGCCGGCGACGGTGAGGTGGAAGCGGTCACGGCCGACGGACTCCAGGACGCGGTCGATGATCCGCCGGTGGGAGGCGGAGACGAGGGCGGTGGGGATGGAGTGCCGGGCCAGTTCGGTGAGCAGCCGCTCGGCGCCGGGCATGAGGGGGACGCCACGGTCGATGCGCTGCTCGAACTTGTCGTTGAGCAGGACGGTGAGCTCGCCGAGGGTGATGTCGGCGCCGGTCGACTCGATCAGGTAGCCCGCGCTCCGGGTCATGGGGCCGCCGACGACGATGTCCCGCCATGCTTCGTCGAGCCGGTGTCCGAGGTCGGCGAAGACCTCGACCTCGGCGTCCCACCAGAAGCCCTCGGTGTCGACGAGGGTCCCGTCCATGTCGAGGAAGACCGCCTGCAGGGCGGAGCTTCCGTTGGCGCGGAACAGGGACGCGGGGACCGTACTGGTCATCCGGCACACCTCCATGGAGGGACGGAAAGGCCGGCCCCCACTCCCGGTACGGGGAGGAGGACCGGCCTGCACTGGACCGACCAGTGTACGTCCCGATCTCCGCCGGCGCTGATATTTGCCGTCCGGCTTCAGCGCGCGGTCATCGGTCGGTCACCGGGCGTTGAAGTACTTCGCCTCCGGGTGGTGGATGACGATGGCGTCGGTGGACTGCTCGGGGTGGAGCTGGAACTCCTCCGAGAGGTGCACGCCGATCCGCTCCGGCCGGAGGAGTTCGGCGATCTTGGCGCGGTCCTCCAGGTCGGGGCAGGCGCCGTATCCGAGGGAGAAGCGGGCGCCGCGGTACTTGAGGGCGAACATGTCCTCGACGGCCTCCGGGTCCTCGCCGGCGAAGCCCAGCTCGGCGCGCACCCGGGCGTGCCAGTACTCGGCCAGCGCTTCCGCCAACTGCACGGAGAGGCCGTGGAGTTCGAGGTAGTCGCGGTAGGAGTCGGCGGCGAAGAGTTCGGCGGTGGCCTCGCCGATCCTGGAGCCGACGGTGACGACCTGGAGGCCGACGACGTCGGTCTCGCCGGACTCCTCGGGGCGGAAGAAGTCGGCGAGGCACAGGCGGCGGCCGCGGCGCTGGCGGGGGAAGGTGAAGCGGGTCCGCTCGTTGCCCGAGTCGTCGAGGATGATCAGGTCGTCGCCCTTGGAGACGCACGGGAAGTAGCCGTGGACGACGGCCGCCTCCAGCAGGTTCTCGGTGTGCAGGCGCTCCAGCCAGCCGCGCAGCCGCGGCCGGCCCTCGCTCTCCACCAGCTCCTCGTACGACGGCCCGTCACCGGCCCGGTTCTGCTTGAGTCCCCACTGGCCCTTGAAGAGCGCGTCCTCGTCGAGCCAGGACGCGTAGTCCTTGAGCGGGATGCCCTTGACGACGCGGGTGTCCCAGAAGGGCGGGGTGGGGACGGGGTTGTCGACGGCGACGTCGGAGCGGCCGCCGGGCTCGGGCTCCTCGACCCGGAGGACGGCGGTGCCCTTGGCGACCCGGCGCTGCTTCAGTTCGGGGAGTACGGCCCCGGGGATGCCGCGCTTCACCGCGATCAGGGCGTCCATGAGGCGCAGGCCCTCGAAGGCGTCGCGGGCGTAGCGGACCTCGCCCTGGTAGATCTCGTGGAGGT
>NZ_JBIAMB010000025.1:0-3842 GCF_042873895.1 Streptomyces sp. NPDC004435
GACCGGCGATGGCCCCCCCCCGCAGGGGGGGGCCCCCCCGCCCCCCCGGGGCGGGCCCCCCCGGGGGCGCCCCCCCCCCCCCCCCCCCCGGGCCCCGGGGGGGGGCCCGGGGGGGGGGGGCCCGGCCCCCCGCGGCCGATCAGTCTCCTTGGTGACGCGGGCTCAGGCGGCGAGGCCCAGGGCCGCCATCCGCTTGGTGTGCGCCTCGGTGATCCGGGAGAACATCCGGCCCACCTCCGCCAGGTCGAAGCCGTCCGCGACCCCGCCGACGAGCATCGTGGAGAGCGCGTCCCGCTCGGCCACCACCCGCTGGGCCTGCGAGAGCGCCTCGCCCATCAGCCGGCGGGCCCACAGCGCGAGCCGGCCGCCGACGCGCGGGTCGGCGTCGATCGCCGCGCGGACCTTCTCCACCGCGAAGTTGCCGTGCCCGGTGTCGTCGAGCACCGCGAGCACCAGGGCCCGGGTGTCCGAGTCGAGCCGGGCCGCGACCTCGCGGTAGAAGTCGCTGGCGATCGAGTCGCCCACGTACGCCTTGACCAGGCCCTCCAGCCAGTCCGACGGGGCGGTCTGGCGGTGGAAGTCGTCGAGCGCCTTCGCGAAGGGCTCCATGGCCGCGGTGGGCTCCGCGTCGACGGCGGTCAGCCGGTCCCGCAGCCGCTCGAAGTGGTGGAACTCGGCGGAGGCCATCTTCGCCAGCTCCGCCTTGTCCTCCAGGGACGGCGCGAGCTTGGCGTCCTCGGCGAGCCGCTCGAAGGCCGCCAGCTCGCCGTAGGCGAGGGCGCCGAGGAGGTCGATCACGGCGGCGCGGTACTGCGGCTCCGCGGAAGCCGTGGCCCAGTCCTTGGCGGCGATACCGGTGGGAGTGTCGGCGTCGTCCGGGGCTCCGGCGGATGTGGCGTTGTCAGGCGTCTCCATGGAGCGCACAATAGCCCGCCCCCAGGACCCCCGAAGGCGCTGGTCAGTCAGTGTGACCGTGCCCTCATCACCATTTCCCCCAACACACATGCGCGATTCCGGGGTACAGTGGTAATGCGCCTGCCGAGTATGCGTACATGCTTTCGCACGTTCGGACGTACCCGGTGGGCCGACGCATGAATGAGGATGCCCGGTCGGTGGCCCGATCGGCTCCGGCCCGACAGCCCTTCCGGCGGACCCGCCGAAGGGTCCCTCAGCGGTACGACGCTCGAGCGACGGCAGTGGTCCCGTGCCACCCGGCGGTGATCTTCCCCAGGATCCCGCGGGAAGAGCCCGGCACGAATGAGACCCCCTTCGTTCGCCTCGCGCCGCGTCTCACAGAAGAGGCAGCACCCTGACTACGTTCCGAGAGCTCGGAATCCTTCCCGAGACCGCCGAAGCGCTTGAAGCCGTCGGCATCACCACCCCCTTCCCCATCCAGGAGATGACCCTCCCGGTCGCCCTCACCGGCACCGACGTCATCGGCCAGGCCAAGACCGGCACGGGCAAGACCCTCGGCTTCGGTCTGCCGATCCTGGAGCGGGTCACCGTCCCCGCCGACGTCGAGGCGGGCCGCGCGAAGCCCGAGCAGCTGACCGAGGCCCCGCAGGCCCTCGTCGTCGTGCCCACCCGCGAGCTGTGCCAGCAGGTCACCAACGACCTCCTCACCGCCGGCAAGGTGCGCAACGTGCGCGTCCTCGCCATCTACGGCGGCCGGGCCTACGAGCCCCAGGTCGAGGCGCTGCAGAAGGGCGTCGACGTCGTCGTCGGCACCCCCGGCCGCCTGCTCGACCTGGCCGGCCAGCGCAAGCTCGACCTGTCGCACGTGAAGACCCTCGTCCTGGACGAGGCCGACGAGATGCTCGACCTGGGCTTCCTGCCCGACGTCGAGAAGATCATCAACATGCTTCCGGCGACCCGCCAGACCATGCTCTTCTCGGCCACCATGCCGGGCGCGGTCATCGGCCTGGCCCGCCGCTACATGTCGCGTCCCACGCACATCCGCGCGACCTCGCCGGACAACGAGGGCGCGACGCACGCCAACATCAAGCAGCACGTCTACCGCGCGCACAACATGGACAAGCCGGAGATGGTCGCGCGCATCCTCCAGGCCCGCGGCCGCGGCCTCGCGATGATCTTCTGCCGTACGAAGCGGACGGCGGCCGACATCGCCGAGCAGCTCCAGCGGCGCGGCTTCGCCTCCGGCGCGGTCCACGGCGACCTCGGCCAGGGCGCCCGCGAGCAGGCGCTGCGCGCCTTCCGCAACGGCAAGGTGGACGTCCTCGTCTGCACCGACGTCGCCGCGCGCGGCATCGACGTCGAGGGCGTCACCCACGTCATCAACTACCAGACCCCCGAGGACGAGAAGACCTACCTGCACCGCACCGGCCGCACCGGCCGCGCGGGCAACACCGGTACGGCGATCACGCTCGTCGACTGGGACGACATCCCGCGCTGGCAGCTGATCAACAAGGCGCTGGAGCTGAACTTCGCCGACCCGGTGGAGACCTACTCCAGCTCCCCGCACCTCTACTCCGAGCTGGACATCCCCGAGGGCACCAAGGGCATCCTGCCGCGCTCCGAGCGGACCCGCGCGGGTCTCGCCGCGGAGGAGCTGGAGGACCTGGGCGAGCCGGGCGGCCGTCGTGGCCGCGGCGGCCGTGACGCTGCCCCTGCCCCGGCCGAGGAGCGCCCGGCCCGTACGCGCACCCCGCGCCAGCGCCGCCGCACCCGCGGCGGGTCCGACGCCGAGGCCGCCCCGGTGACCGGCACCCCGGCCGGCGAGACCGCCGAGGCCCCGGAGGCCGTCGACGGTCCGCGCCGCCCGCGCCGCCGCCGCACCCGCGGCACCGGCCCGGTCGGCGGCGGCATCCCGGTCGCCGGCGCGACGCCGGTCACCACGGCGCCGGTCGCCGAGCCGGTCGAGGCCGCCCCGGTGGCCGAGACCGCCGCGCCCGTCGAGACCCCGGTCGAGGAGGCGGCTCCGCGCCGCCGCCGCGCCCGCGGCGCTCGTACGGAGACGGCCCCGGCCGCCACCGAACCCGTCGCCACCGAGCCGGTCGAGGCCCCGGTCGCCGCCGAGGCCCCTGCCCCGGTCGAGACCCCGGTCGAGGAGGCGGCTCCGCGCCGCCGCCGCGCCCGCGGCGCTCGTACGGAGACGGCCCCGGCCGCCACCGAGCCCGTCGCCACCGAGCCGGTCAAGGCTCCGGTCGAGGAAGTGGCTCCGCGCCGCCGCCGTGGCCGTGGCGGGCGTCCGGAGGCGGTCGCCGCGGCGCCCGTCGCCCCGGCCGTCGTTCCCGCGCCGACGCACGCGCCGCGCAAGCGGCGGGTCCGGCCGCGCGCCGAGGACACCCTGTCCTTCCAGACGGTGGAGAGCGCCGCCGCCGAGCTGGCCGCCGCCCGCAAGCAGTCCGCCCCGGTGCCCGCCCAGTCGGTGGAGCGTCCGGTCCAGGCCGCGCCCGTCCAGGCGGCTCCGGCCCGGACCGCTCCGGTCCAGGCCGCTCCGGTCCAGGCCGCTCCCGCCTCCGTGCCGGCGCAGGCCGTGGCCGCGCCGCCGCGGGCCCGGCGTCGGGCGACCCGCCCGGCGACCACCCCGGGTGCCGTGATCGAGGCCGCTCCGGCCGTCGTCGAGGCCCCCGCGGCCCCGGTCGTCGAGGAGCCGGCCGTCCGGCCGCGCCGCCGTGCGGTGCGCAAGGCGTCCAGCCCGGTGACGACCACCGCCGCCGCCGAGGCCGTCGTGGTCATCCCGGCCCCGGTCGCCGAGGCCCCGGCCCCGGTCGCGGCTCCGGTCGAGGAGGCCCCCAAGGCCCCCCGTAAGCGGACCGCCGCGAAGAAGACGGCCGCCGCCGTCGTCACCGAGGCGCCCGCCGCCGAGGCCCCCGCCGAGG
>NZ_JBIAMB010000025.1:3941-132815 GCF_042873895.1 Streptomyces sp. NPDC004435
GAAGCCCCCAAGGCTCCCCGCAAGCGGACCGCCGCCAAGAAGACGGCCGAGGTCACCGAGACCCCCGCCGCCACCGAGGAGACCCCCAAGGCCCCCCGTAAGCGGACCGCCGCGAAGAAGACGGCCGCCGCCGTCGTCACCGAGGCGCCCGCCGCCGAGGAAGCCCCCAAGGCTCCCCGCAAGCGGACCGCCGCCAAGAAGACGGCCGAGGTCACCGAGACCCCCGCCGCCACCGAGGAGACCCCCAAGGCCCCGCGCAAGCGGGCCACCGCGAAGAAGACGGCCGCCGCCGTGGCGCCGGACGCGTCGGAGCCGCAGAAGGCGACGACGACCCGACGCCGCACGGTGAAGAAGGCCGTCGCCGAGGCTCCGGCCGAGGAGGCGCCGAAGGCTCCGCGCAAGCGGGCCGCCGCCAAGAAGGCCGCCCCGGCCCAGCCGGAGGCGTGACGACGGGCCCGGACGACCGGGCATGACGGCGGCCCGGCCCCCCCACCAGGGGCCGGGCCGCCGTCGTGTTCCCCGGGCCCGCGGGCCCGGCCCCGGCCCGGAGCACCTCCTCCGGTTACAGTCCTTGCATGAGCAAGCCGCGCTCCCTGTCGCTGCCGCCCCGCACCCGGGCCCACCGCCTGGAGACGGTGCGCGGCGGATTCGCCGTGCTCGACACCGCCCCGGCGGGCGAGCGGCGCGGCACCGTCCTGCTGCTGCCCGGCTACACCGGCAGCAAGGAGGACTTCCTGGCGCTGCTCGGCCCGCTGAGCGAGGCCGGGTTCCGGGCCGTCGCCGTCGACGGGCGCGGGCAGAACGAGTCGTACGGCCCCCGGGGCCGCGCCGCCTACCGCCGCCGGGCCCTCGCGCTGGACGCGGTCGCCCAGGCGATGGCGCTGGGCGACGGGCCCGTGCACCTGCTCGGGCACTCCTTCGGCGGGCTCGTGGCCCGCTCGGCCGCGGTGCTCGCACCCCGGGCCTTCCGCTCGCTGACGCTGCTCTCCTCGGGACCGGGCAGGGTCGCCCGCCCCCAGCGGATCCGGATCCGGGCGCTGCGGGCCGGGCACGCGCTGCTGGCGAAGGAGCGGGTCTGGCAGACCACCCGGTGGCTGGACAGCCGCGGCGAGGAGCCGGACGAGGCGGTCGACTCCGTCGAGGTCACGGGCTTCCTGCGGCGGCGCTGGATGCTGACGAAGGTGGCCCAGCTGTCCGGCGCCGGCCGGCTGCTGCTGCGCGACCCGGACGGGCCGGCCGAGCTGGCCGGCCTGGCGCTGCCGGTGCACCTGGCGTACGGCTCCGACGAGATGGTCTGGCCGCCGGGCGAGCTGGCGGCGGTCGCCGCCCGTACCGGCGCGCACCACACCGTCGTCGCGGGCGCCGGGCACTCCCCCAACGTCTCCCACCCGCGCGAGCTGGCGGAGCGCCTGACCGCCTTCTGGGAGCGGGCGGACGCGGCGGGCGAGCGGGAGGAGCCCGTCCTCAGGGTCAGTACTGCGCCCTGAGGTGCTGCCAGAATCCGTCGCGCAGCGCGCGCCGGAGGGCGCCGTGGCCGCGCAGCGAGCGGCTGAGCCGGGTCTCGGCCTCGACGAGGAGGTCCTGGTCGACGGCGGCGGGGAGGTACGGGTCGCCGGGCAGGAGTTCGGCGAGCCGGTCGCGGCCCCGCTCGCCCAGCCAGGTGGCGGCGATCTGGGCGCCGACGAAGCGCACCTCGTCGCGCGAGGGCGGCGGCTCGGCCTCGTTCTCGTACATGCTGACGGGGCGCCGCGTGACGTAGGGCCGGCAGAAGTCCAGGTCGAAGGTGCGCTGGCTGTCGACCTCCCAGAGCAGGGCCTCGGCCTGGTTGGGTCCGTCGGCGGCCTCGATGCCCCAGAGGTGGACGCGGGCGCCGTAGCCCTGGGCCGCCTCGACCGCGGAGACGAGGTCCTCGTCGCCGCCGACGAGGGCGGCGTCGCTGATGGCGCGGTGGCGGGCGAGCGACTCCAGGTCGGTGCGGATGAGGGAGTCGACGCCCTTCTGCTGGTTGTTGGCGTTGAGGTTGCCGAGGCGGACCTTGACGTCGGGGAGCTCGGCGATCGACTGCTGCTCGGGGGTGTGGATGCGGCGGCGGGCGCCGTCGTACCAGTAGACCCGGAGCAGCCGGCTGTCGGCGAAGATCGTGCGGGCCGTGTCGATGAAGGCGTCGATCAGGCCCTCGGCGTCGAGGTCGAAGTTGCGCCGGTCCTCGGTGCCCGCGACCAGCAACCCGGCCGAAGCATGGACGTAACCGGCGTCGACGAAGATGGCGTGGGTGGACGGGGTCTTGGCCACCTCGGCCAGCATCCGCCGCAGGAGCTCGTTGGTGTGCTCCAGGCGGGCCTCCAGCGCGCCGAGGGCGCGTGAGGTGTCGTCGTCGGCGGGCGGGGCGGGGTGCGTGGCGTCGTTCATCGGCCCTCATTGTCCGCTGTGGGAGGGCGGGCCGCCACACCCGCTACCCATGAGTAGTTAGCCAGCCGAAAATTTTCTTTAGGCAAGGGAATGTTTCGGGTGGGGCCGCCGTTGAAGACAGATGTACACAGTCGTACACAGTTCTCCGCATGGAGGATCAACTCGGACGAAGGGAGAAGCCATGCGCTTCGAAATTCTGCGCCTCGACGACATCGACGGTACGCCCGTCGACTCGACCGTCGTGGACGCCGCCTCCGTCAACCGGATCGTGCAGCAGGCCGCGGCTATCGGCCAGCGCATCTGGATCCGACCCGCTGAGACCTCCGCCTCGTAACGGGGCAGGTCCACACCACGCACCGCGCCCCCGCGCGGACTCCGCTCGACGGAATCCGCACGGGGGCGCAGTGGTGTCCGGACCCGGGACGGGCCCCGGGGTGGGCCCAGGGCCGGCCCGAGGGTGGACCCAGGGTCGGCCCCGAGGGGGTCAGCTGCCCTGGATGACCTGGGTGACGCCGTTGATGATCTGCTGTACCGCGATCGCGGAGAGCATCATGCCGGCGAGCCGGGTCACGAGCACCACGCCGCCGTCCTTGATGACGCGGATGATCAGCAGCGAGTAGCGCATGGCCAGCCAGAGCACGAGGTGCATCGCGGCGATGGCGGCCCAGACGGAGACCTGGGCGGCGGCGCTGTCGGCGTGCTGGACGGCGAGGATCACCGAGACGATGGCGCCGGGCCCGGCGAGCAGCGGCATGCCGAGCGGCACGAGGGCGACGTTGACGTCCTTGGTCTGCTTCGGCTCGTCGGTCTTGCCGGTGAGCAGGTCGAGCGCGATGAGGAGCAGCAGGAGGCCGCCCGCGATCATGAGGGCGGGGACGGAGACGTGCAGGTAGTCCAGGATCTGCTGGCCGAGGAGGCCGAAGACGGTGATCACGCCGAAGGCGACGGCGACGGCCTGCCAGGCCATCCGGCGCTGGACCTTGGCGGGGCGGCCGGAGGTCAGCGCGAGGAAGATCGGCGTGATGCCGGGCGGGTCCATGATCACGAACAGGGTGAGGAAGAGCGAGCCGAAGACGGCGACGTCGAACACGGTGGGGTGCCTTGCGGTGAGGTCGAACGGTGGGGTGGGGGCACCCGGATCCGGAACTCTGCGTTCCGGCTCTGGGGCAGGAGAGTGGCCTCCCCCGCGCGGCGGACACGCGGGGACGGGGGAAGAAGGAGGGGCGGCGGACAGCACCGCGCCCCGCCGTCAGGCGACGACGGGGAGGGCGGCCCGCTAAAGGCCCTAGGCCGGGACTCCGCCGGCGCCGGGGACGGGGAAGGCGCCGGTGGCACGGCGGGTGATCTCGCCGTAGATCTCGGGGTCGGTGGTGAACTCGCCGAGCCGGCAGGTCTTGCGGCTGCCGTGGTAGTCGCTGGAGCCGGTGACCAGCAGGCCCAGCTCCTTCGCGAGCCCGCGCAGCCGCGCCCGGGTGGGCGCGTCGTGGTCCATGTGGTCGACCTCGATGCCGTCGAGCCCGGCCGCGGCGAGGGCCGCGATCGCGGACTCCGGCACCACCTGGCCGCGCTTGACGGCGGCCGGGTGGGCGAAGACCGTGACGCCGCCGGCCGCCTTCACGAGGCGGACCGCGTCCACCGGGTCCAGCTCGTGCTTCTGCACGTGGGCGCGGCCGCCGTCGGCGAGCCACGCGGTGGTGAAGGCCCCGGAGACGTCGGGGACGACACCGAGCTCCACCAGCGCCTCGGCGACGTGCGGCCGGCCGACCGAGCCGTCGCCGGCGATCCGGGCGACCTGCTCCCAGGTCACGGGCACGCCCAGCTCCTGGAGCCGGCCGACGATGGCGCGGGCGCGCGGCACCCGGTCGTCGCGGACCAGCTCGCGCTCGGCGAGCAGGGCCGGCTCCTCGGGGTCGAAGAGGTACGCGAGCATGTGCAGGCCGATGCCGTCGAGGCGGCAGGAGAGCTCGGCGCCGGGGACGACGGTCAGCCCCTCGGGTGCGGCGGCGATCGCCTCCGCGTGCCCGCGGGTGGTGTCGTGGTCGGTGAGCGCGACGACGTCGAGCCCGGCCGCGGCGGCGTTGCGCACGAGCTCGGCGGGGGTGTCGGTGCCGTCGGACGCCGTGGAGTGGCTGTGCAGGTCGATGCGCACGACGCGGTTCTCCAGGGGCTCGGCACGGACGGGGCGACGCTCCAGCATAACGGGCGGCGCACACCGGAATGTACGGATCCGACCCGCGGTGAGCCCATTACGTCGCCGGGTGGGTCCGTACGCCCTCCCGGGCGGCGGACGTGCCGTCAGCCCAGCAGGCGCGGAGTGAGCGCCCCGCAGGGCAGCAGCTCGACCTCGGCACCCGCGTCCCGCAGGTCGGTGAGGACGAGCTCGTCGTACATCAGCAGTCCGGACTGCTCGGGCCAGACGATCGCCCAGAGCCAGAGCCCGCGGGCCTCGCCGGCGAAGACGGCCCGGTCGTGCGGGGTGCCGGTGACGTGCCAGAGCGGAGTGGGGCGGCCCGCGGCGAGGACCTTCGCCTGCGGGGGCTTGTCGATGGCGATGCCGGAGCCGGGGTCGGGGCCGTCGATGCCCGCGTACCGGGCGCCGAGGCCGACGCCCAGCTCCTCGGCGACGAGCAGCAGCTCGCCGATCCCGCCGAGCGGGCCGGGCCCGGAGCAGGCGACGGCGGTGGCGCGACCGCCGCTGCGGTCGTCACCGGCGTAGGCGACCCCGGTGAAGAGCCAGCCGACGGGGAGCGGCCAGGGCATCCAGACGGGCACCTGGGAGCGGTGCACGACGACGCCGAGGGCTTCGACACTGGGCGGGATCACGGGCTGCAGCGGATGCACGGGCCCGTGGACGTCGCACTGCCAGGAGTCGGCGAAGAGACCGGGCGCCCTGACCCGACCACCACACTTCGGACAACTGGGTTCGCCCCTCATAGGGCTCAACGGTCCTACCGCGCGCGCCTCCCGTCAAGAACGGCCGCGCCCCGATCACCCGTCCGGCCCGCGCCCCCTCACCCGGGCGCCCGGGCCCTCAGTCCAGCGCCACCGAGCCGCGCAGCGGGTCGCGCAGGTCGGTGCCCCTGGCGAGCCAGCGCTCCTCCAGGGCCTGCGCCCCGTGCACCCGCTTCCAGGCGGCCTCGTTCGGCGTCATCGGGAGCAGCGGCAGGAACCGAACCGGGTCCAGGGGCTCGTTCAGATCCAGGTCCTCGACCAGTCCGCCGGACTCCGCGACCAGGACCGAGCTGAAGCCGGCCCCCGGCCACAGCGGCTCGCCCAGGTCGAGCGAGGCACCGGGGGCCACGACGACGCCTTCCACCTGCGGGGTGGCGGCGAGCACCGCCAGCGGGCGCAGCACCTTGTCGGTGTCGGCCCGGCCGAGCCGGACGGTCAGGACCAGCTCGGCGCGCGGCCCCTTCACCGGGTCGGCGAGGGCGGCGGTCGGGTCGGCCATCGGCGCGGCGGACATGCCGAGCGTGGCGTAGCGCACGAGCCCCGCCGCCGCGTCGACGAAGCGGAGCACCTCGATGCGGTCGGTGCCGAGGAAGGTCACTGCGGCCCGCGCGTCCGGTTCACCCAGGGCCGTGCGCAGCCGGGCCTCGACCAGTGCAAGAACTTCTCCCATGCGGCGAGCATAGATCGCGCATGGAACGGGCAAAGTAAGGGATTGACCCTCGGTCGGCTGATAGTGTTGGCCAGTGGTCGGGTTTCCCGACTGCTCGTCACACGTCGTCCCTCACGAGGGACCGGCCGGAGGAGGTGGGACTGCGATGGATCGAAGTCGATCGGGCAGTACCAGCCGCTCTTCCGCCGCACCGCACCCGAGCCCGGTGCGTTCCTCTCTCCGGTGAACCCGGGTCCCTGAACCGCGGACCCCCTTCTCCGGCATCGCGTCCGACGGAAGAGCACTCCCCTCTTTGCCTGTCTGTGTTGCGAACGCCGTCGCCACGAGCCGCCGGTGCCGCCCGCTTTGTGGACGAAGCTCTCTTCTCGCCCTCATTCCGGGTTGCGCCACGCTCTCGTCGACGGCCTGTCCGTGAAGGAGAGCACGCCCATGTCGATGATCCGCGACCTGCGCGCCGCCGTTCGTCCGAGCCTGCGCCAGAGCCCCCGCAAGACCCCGACCACGTACACGAACTACGACCCGACCCGCGACCACTCGGCCTCCAGCGCCATCGTCGACTGCGCGGTCTACCGCGACGGGGAGCGGGTCGAGGACCGCGCCTGCCTCACCCCGCGCGGCGCGATGGCGCAGGTGCGGGAGTCCGGCGGCTTCGCGTGGATCGGTCTGCACGAGCCGACCGAGGCCGAATTCGCCGGTATCGCCGCCGAGTTCGGGCTCCACCCGCTCGCCGTCGAGGACGCCGTCCACGCCCACCAGCGGCCCAAGCTGGAGCGGTACGACGACACCCTCTTCACCGTCTTCAAGACGATCCACTACGTCGAGCACGCCGAACTCACCGCCACCAGCGAGGTGGTGGAGACCGGCGAGCTGATGTGCTTCACCGGACCCGACTTCGTCATCACCGTCCGGCACGGCGGCCAGGGCTCGCTGCGCAACCTCCGCCACCGCCTCCAGGGCGAGCCCGAACTCCTCGCCAAGGGCCCCTCCGCCGTCCTGCACGCCCTCGCCGACCACGTCGTCGACGGCTACATCGCGGTCGCCGACGCCGTCGAACTCGACATCGACCAGCTGGAGATCGACGTCTTCTCGCCGGCCACCAAGGGCTCCAAGCGCGGCACCGACACCGGCCGGATCTACCAGCTGAAGCGCGAGGTGCTGGAGTTCAAGCGGGCCGTCACCCCGCTGCTGCGCCCGATGCAGCTGCTGAGCGAGCGGCCCATGCGGCTGGTCGACCCGGACATCCAGAAGTACTTCCGGGACGTCGCCGACCACCTCGCCCGCGTCCAGGAGCAGGTCGTCGGCTTCGACGAGCTGCTGAACTCGATCCTCCAGGCCAACCTGGCGCAGGCGACCGTCGCGCAGAACGAGGACATGCGCAAGATCACCTCGTGGGCGGCGATCGTCGCCGTCCCCACGGCGGTCTGCGGCGTGTACGGCATGAACTTCGACCACATGCCGGAGCTGCACTGGAGGTACGGCTACCCGATGGTGCTCGGCGGCATCGCCGTCATCTGCTTCACCATCCACCGCACGCTGAAGCGCAACGGCTGGCTCTGACGGGCCTGCCGCTAGGCTGCGGGCCATGACAGAAGAGCTGTTCCTCGTCGAGGAGGCCACCAAGAAGTCCGGCCTCGTGTGGGTCCGGGGCACCGGGCCCGCCCGGGCGCTCTGGCACGTCTGGCACGACGGTGCCGCCCTCGTGGTCGGCGACGGGCCCGGCGAGCAGCCACTGCCCGGCCTCGCCGACGGCGCCACCGCCGAGGTCACCGTCCGCAGCAAGGACAAGGGCGGCCGGATCGTCTCCTGGACGGCCGCCGTGCGCCAGCTCGTCCCCGGCACCGAGGAGTGGGACGCGGCCGTCGCCGAACTCAAGGGCAAGCGGCTGAACGCCCCCGACGGCGAGGCCGTGCCCGAGCGCTGGGCGCGCGAGTGCCGCGTCCTGCGCCTCGACCCGCGCACCGCCACCACCGACCTGCCGGACGGCTCCCTCGCCGCCGTACCCCTGCCGTCCGGGGCGACCACCCGCCACCCGATCCCGGCCGCCCTGCCGAAACTGCTGTTCCGGCGCAGGCGGAAGGGCTAGCCCTCAGGTCCGGGGCAGCTGGCGGCCGTAGTCGAGGGTCTCTTCGCGGCCCGGCTCGGTCAGGGGGAAGTCCGTGTCCCACTCGGTGAGCACCACCAGGCCCGCTCCCCCGCCCCGGGCGAACTGGAGCGGGTACGGGGAGCCCTCCAGGGCCACGTCGAGGGTGCCGCCCTCGCCGTCCGGGCCGCCCTTCACCTTCACCGTGCGGACGCCGCCGATCTGGTCCCGGTCGCCCTTGACGACGTCCCCGTGCAGCCCGATGAGGCCGCTCAGCAGCTGGTTCATCTCGGTGAAGCCGCGCAGCTGCTTGTAGGAGGGGTCGTCGCTCGGCACCTTCACGTACATGTCGTCCAGCTTGTCGGCGGCCTCCGTGTCGGCCTCGCTGGGCTTGTCGTCGCCCTGCTCCTCGTGCGTCCAGAAGCCGGCGTCCGCCTTGAGGTAGAGCGCGTCACCGACCCGCAGCAGCTCGAAGGTGCTGTTCTTCGTGGTGACCGAGCCGGCTCCGCCGTTCCGCTTCAGCCGCATGTTCAGCTTGAAGGTGCCGCCCTTGCTGACCAGGGTGCCGGAGAGCCTGACCGCCTTCGCCGTGCCCGCCGCCGTGCGGGCCTCGCGCTCGATCTCGGACGCCGGCAGCCTCCCGACCCCGTTCGTCCCCTCGTCCGGGTCGGCCCCGCAGGCCGTGAGGCCCACCGTGAGACCCGCGCACAGGGCCAGCGGCACGAAGGTCCTGCGGAAGCGGGCGGCGGGGGTGAGGGAGGGTCGTGCCGACGGGATACGCGATGACGGGGTGCGGACGGTCACCTGCGCTGCCTCTCGTTCTTCGGTGGGGGAACGGCCCCGGCCGTGCAGACACGGCGGAAGGGGCCGCCGGGGTGGGCCGGACGCGCCGACCGGTGCCGGTGGGGGGCGGCAGTCCGCAGCGTACCCGGGCGGACCCGGCGTCCCCGCAGGCAGCCGGACGGCGGCGCTGCCGGAGCGGGGTGGAACACCACGGGCTAGCCTGAACCGTGCGAAGCCCGACAAGGGCCCCGCAACGGACGCGCAGGCCCCGCGGGCGGCGCGGCGACCCTGGATCGTGCGGCACCGAGGAGGCGCGAGGCATGGCGGCAGGCGCCCCCCGGATCTTCGTCTCCCACCTCGCCGGCGTGGCCGTCTTCGATCCCGTCGGCGATCAGGTGGGCCGGGTCAGCGACGTGGTGGCGATGCTCCGCGTCGGCCGCCGTCCGCCCCGGCTGCTCGGGATGGTCGTGGAGGTGCTGAGCCGGCGGCGGGTCTTCGTCCCGATGACCCGGATCACCGGAGTCGAGTCCGGCCAGGTCATCACCACCGGCGTGGTGAACATGCGCCGCTTCGAGCAGCGGCCGACCGAGCGGCTGGTCCTCGGCGAACTCCTCGACCGCAGGGTGACCCTGGTCGAGACCGGCGAGGAGGTCACCGTCCTCGACGTCGCCATCACGCAGCTGCCCGCCCGCCGCGACTGGGAGATCGACCGGGTCTTCGTCCGCCGGGGCAAGGGCGGCGCCCTGCGCCGCAAGGGCGAGACGCTGACCGTGGAGTGGTCGGCGGTCACCGGCTTCTCCCTGGAGGAGCACGGGCAGGGCGCCGAGAGCCTGGTCGCCACCTTCGAGAAGCTGCGCCCCGCCGACCTCGCCAACGCGCTGCACCACCTCTCCCCCAAGCGGCGCGCCGAGGTCGCCGCGGCCCTCGACGACGACCGGCTCGCCGACGTCCTGGAGGAGCTGCCGGAGGACGACCAGGTGGAGATCCTCGGCAAGCTGAAGGAGGAGCGGGCCGCGGACGTCCTGGAGGCGATGGACCCGGACGACGCCGCCGACCTCCTCAACGAGCTGCCGGAGGACGAGAAGGAACGGTTGCTCACCCTGATGCAGCCGGACGACGCGGCCGACGTGCGTCGGCTGATGTCGTACGAGGAGCGGACGGCGGGCGGTCTGATGACGACGGAGCCGATCGTGCTGCGCCCGGACGCCACCGTCGCCGACGCGCTCGCCCGGGTGCGACAGCAGGACCTGTCGCCGGCGCTCGCGGCGCAAGTGTACGTGTGCCGGCCGCCGGACGAGACGCCGACCGGGAAGTACCTGGGCACGGTGCACTTCCAGCGGCTGCTGCGGGATCCGCCCTTCACCCTGGTCAGCTCGCTCGTCGACAGCGACCTGCCGCCGCTCGGCCCGGACACCCCGCTGCCGGCCGTGACCAGCTATTTCGCCGCGTACAACCTGGTGGCGGCGCCGGTCGTGGACGAGAGTGGCTCCCTGCTCGGCGCGGTCACCGTGGACGACGTGCTCGACCACCTGCTGCCGGACGACTGGCGGGAGACGGAGTTCCACGAGGAGGGGGTGCGCGGTGGCTGAGCGGTCGCAGGAACGGGACCGGGACCGGGAGCGGGAGCGCGACCGGCAGCTCCCCCGCATCCGGCTCGACCAGCCCCGGATCCGCCGCTCGCGCCTGCTGCCGGAGTACGACCCCGAGGCGTTCGGGCGCATGTCGGAGCGGATCGCGCGGTTCCTCGGGACGGGCCGGTTCATCGTCTGGATGACGGTGATCATCATCGCCTGGGTGGTGTGGAACATCTTCGCCCCGGCGTCGCTGAAGTTCGACGAGTACCCCTTCATCTTCCTGACGCTGATGCTCTCCCTCCAGGCCTCGTACGCGGCTCCGCTGATCCTGCTGGCGCAGAACCGGCAGGACGACCGGGACCGGGTCAACCTGGAGCAGGACCGCAAGCAGAACGAGCGCTCGATCGCCGACACGGAGTACCTGACCAGGGAGATCGCGGCGCTCCGGATGGGCCTGGGCGAGGTCGCCACCCGGGACTGGATCCGCTCCGAACTCCAGGACCTGGTGAGGGAGCTGGAGGAGCGCGGGCGGGATCGCGGTCTATTCCCGCCGGACGGCGAGCGGCGGAGTGACGTACCCGACCGTTGACAGCCCTTTCATGGCTACGTGGTCGTCGCCGTACCATCAGACCTATGGCTACGGAAGACGCGGTGCTCGAGGCACTGGCGACGGTGAACGACCCCGAGATCAATCGTCCGATCACTGAGCTCGGCATGGTCAAGTCGGTGGAGATCGAACCCGACGGCAAGGTCGCGGTGACGGTCTACCTGACGGTCTCCGGCTGCCCGATGCGCGACACCATCACGCAGCGCGTGACCGAGGCCGTCTCCCGCGTCGAGGGCGTCACCGGCGTCGACGTGACGCTGGACGTGATGAGCGACGAGCAGCGCAAGGAGCTGGCGGCGGCGCTGCGCGGCACCACCGCCGAGCGCGAGGTGCCGTTCGCGAAGCCGGGCTCGCTGACCCGGGTGTACGCGGTCGCCTCCGGCAAGGGCGGCGTCGGCAAGTCCTCGGTGACGGTCAACCTGGCCGCGGCGATGGCCGCCGACGGTCTGAAGGTCGGCGTCGTCGACGCGGACATCTACGGCCACAGCGTGCCGCGCATGCTGGGCGCGGACGGGCGTCCGACCCAGGTCGAGAACATGATCATGCCGCCGTCGGCGAACGGCGTGAAGGTCATCTCGATCGGCATGTTCACTCCGGGCAACGCGCCCGTGGTGTGGCGCGGCCCGATGCTCCACCGCGCGCTCCAGCAGTTCCTGGCGGACGTGTACTGGGGCGACCTGGACGTCCTGCTGCTCGACCTGCCCCCGGGCACCGGCGACATCGCGATCTCCGTCGCGCAGCTGGTGCCGAACGCGGAGATCCTGGTCGTGACGACCCCGCAGCAGGCGGCGGCCGAGGTCGCCGAGCGGGCCGGTTCGATCGCGGTGCAGACCCATCAGAAGATCGTCGGCGTGGTGGAGAACATGGCGGGCCTGCCCTGCCCGCACTGCGACGAGATGGTGGACGTCTTCGGCACGGGCGGCGGCCAGCTGGTCGCCGACGGCCTCTCCCGCACCACGGGCACGACGGTCCCGGTCCTGGGCTCGATCCCGATCGACGTACGGCTGCGCGAGGGCGGCGACGACGGCCGCCCGGTCGTCCTGTCGAACCCGGAGTCGCCGGCCGGTGCGGCCCTGCGCTCCATCGCCGGAAAGCTCGGCGGCCGCCAGCGCGGTCTCTCGGGCCTGAGCCTGGGCATCACGCCGCGGAACAAGTTCTGACCCCGGGGCGGACCCGGACACGTCCGGCCGCCGACGGACACGGCGAAGGGCGCCCCGGTGCGGGGCGCCCTTCGGCGTGTCGGGAGCCTCAGGCGTACGGCCCGAGGTCCTTGATCTGGGCGAAGCCGAGCCCGTAGGCGCTCATGCCCCGCCCGTACGCCCCGAGGTGCACGTCCCCCGTGGAGCCGGCCAGCACCCAGCCGAACTCGGACTCGCGGTAGTGGAAGGGCACCGGCACCCCGTCGACCGGCAGCGACAGCGCGGACCAGGCGGGCCCGTCGAGGTCGTCGGCCAGCTCGAAGGCCGTCTCGGTCTGCTGGTCGAGCCAGTGGTCCCGCAGCCCGTGGTCGAGCGAGGCGGGCCAGGTGTGGGCGAGCAGCCCGGAGCCGGCCAGCCAGGCGGCGGAGGAGACGGTGGTGGCGTCGAGGACGCCGGTGCCGTCACCGCTGCGGCGCACGGGGTGCGCGGCGACCGTCACGACGACGGCGAACCGCTCCTTCTCCGCGCCGGCGACCTCGGACTTTATCGACGGCTCGTCACCGTGGCCCACCGAGCCGTGCTGCACGGTGCCGTCCGCCGCCGTGCCGATCTGCATCAGCCGGCGGGGCCCGGTGAACGCCTCGTCGAGCCCGTACCAGGCGAAGGGCGCGCGCTGAAAGCCCTCGGCTTCCACCCGACTCGTCGTCTTCATCTCGGCCGCCTCCTCGTTCTTCCCCCGGACCTCGTCCAGGGGTACCCCCAACTCAAGGAGGATAGCGACCGGTCGGTGACCGCCCGTGTCAGGTCGCGTCGGAGTCGTACGGCGGCCGCTCGGGCGTGTCGGGCTTGTCCTGCTTCTTCAGCAGGTCGGGCGCGGAGCCGTTGACCGTCGCGGGGGCGGCGGCGGGTGCGCTCTCGCGGCTGTTGACCGCGTCGGCGACCTCGTTCATCTCCTTGCGGAGGTCGAACGTGGAGCGCAGCTCCATGAGCTCGCTGAGGTCCTCGTTGCCGTCGAGCTGCTTGCGGATGAAGGTCTTCGGATTGAGGTCCTCGAACTCGAAGTCCTTGAAGTCCGGGCCCAGCTCCGTGCGGATGTCCTGCTTGGCGCTGTCGGAGAACTCGCGGATCTTCCGGATGAAGCCCGAGATGTCCTGGATGACCTTGGGCAGCTTGTCCGGGCCGAAAATGAGCACGGCGAGCACGATGAGCGTCACCAGCTCGAGTGCGCCTATGTCGCTGAACACCTAGTAGCTCCTTCACGCCGGACCATGGCGGCCCGCACCACGGTACCCGCCCGGACTGCCGGACGGGTACCTTGCGATGTCCGCCACATGTACCTCGGGTGCCGCCCGTGCGGCTCAGCCGCCCTGGGCCGCACCGAGGGTGACGGTCCTGGTCAGTTCCTTTCCGCCCCGGGTCAGCGTGAGGGCGAGCTCGTCGCCGGGCCGGTGGGCGCGGATCTTCACGATCAGCTCCTCGCCGTTGTGCACCCGCTGGCCGTCGACCTTGGTGATGACGTCGCCGGGGCGCAGGCCGGCCTTGGCGGCGGGGCCGTCGGGGGTGACGGAGGGGGTGCCGTCCTTGCCCTTGTCGCCGACGCGTGCGCCGTCGCCGTTGAACTGCATGTCGAGGCTGACGCCGATGACCGGGTGGGTGGCCTTGCCGGTGTTGATGAGCTCCTCGGCGACCCGCTTGCCCTGGTTGACCGGGATGGCGAAGCCGAGGCCGATGGAGCCGGCCTGGCCGCCGCTGCCGCCGTCCCCGTCGCCGGAGCCGCCGGCGGCGCGGATGGCGCTGTTGATGCCGATGACGCGGCCCTTTCCGTCGAGGAGGGGGCCGCCGGAGTTGCCGGGGTTGATGGGCGCGTCGGTCTGGAGGGCGTCGACGTAGGAGATGTCGCTGCCGTCGCCCTTCTCGCCGCCGGCGGTGATCGGGCGCTCCTTGGCGCTGATGATGCCGGAGGTGACCGTGTTGGAGAGGTCGAAGGGGGCGCCGATGGCGACGACGGGGTCGCCGACGCGGACGTCGTCGGAGTTGCCGAGCGGGAGCGGCCTGAGTCCGGTGACGCCGGTGACCTGGACGACGGCGAGGTCGTAGCCGGCGTCCTTGCCGATGAGCTTGGCGGAGGCGGTCTCGCCGCTGGAGAAGGTGACGGTGATGTCGCCGGAGGAGGCGGCGGCGTCGACGACGTGGTTGTTGGTGAGGATGTGGCCGCGGTTGTCGAGGACGAAGCCGGTGCCGGTGCCGGCCGAGCCGCCGCCGCTGACGTGCAGGGTGACGACGCCGGGCAGGGCGGCGGCGGCGATGCCGGCGACGCTGTCGGGCGCGCGGTCGGTGGTCCCGGCCTCGGACTGCGGCAGTTCGACGCGGTTGAGGCCGCCGTTGCGCTCGACGTAGGCGCCGACGCCGCCGCCGATGACGCCGGTGAGGAGGGCGAAGGCGAGGGCGCCGACGAGGGCGAGGCCGCGCCGGGACTTCTTGCGGGCGGGCGGCGGTACGGCTCCGGCGGCGGCGCCCCAGGGGTCGTACTGGCCCCAGGCGGGCGTCTGCGGCGGCATGGGCCCCTGCGGCGGCGGCACGGCGGCCCCGTGCGGGGGTACGGCGCCGTGCGCGGGCGGGGCGGCCTGCGGGGGTACGGCGGGCTGCGGGGCCGGGAGGGGCGCGGTGGGGTGCTGTACGGGCGGTGCGGGGGCCCACGGGCCCGGCTCGCCGTAGGGCGGCGTGCGGTACTCGTCGGGCTCGTGGAGCGGCTGCTGCGCGGCGGCCGGCTCCGGCGCGGTGACCGCGGCGGTGACGGGCGCGGCGGTGGCGGGCGCGGACTCCGGAAGTTCCCGCGCGGCATCGGCGGCGACGGCCGGGGCGGGCTCCGGCGCGGGGGCCGGGGCGGGAGTCGGAGTGGGCTCCGGGGCGGGCTCCGGCGAGCGGGCCGGCGCAGGGGCCGGGGCGGGCTCCGGCGAGCGGGCCGGGGCGGGGTCCTTCGTCATGTCGACCTTGGGTGCGGCGGCCGGCTCCGGCGGGGCGGCCTCGGCCCGGTCAGGGGCCTGGAGGGCGAAGTCGTCCTCCTCCGCCGGGGGCGGCGTGGGTATCCGCGCCGCCTCCGGGGGCGTCGAAGGCCGGCTCCACCAGTTCGGCTTCCCGTCGTCCATGCTCTCCCCGCAACCGCTGACCCGTGAGCGTCCCTGTGTCGGGCGCTCTGACCGAGGATTCAACCAGGTCGGGGGTCAGCGAGGGGAGCCCGGCGGGGTGACGGGCGGGCTGGGGGCCGGGCTGGGCACCGGTCCGAAGGCCGGCTGGAGCGCGTGGGGCGTGGTGCGTATGAAGGGCGAGAGCGCGAAGAGGGGCTGGGCCTGCGCGACCCGGAGCCGTACCGGCGCGGCGGGTCCCGCCCGGTCCACGCCCGGGACGGCCCCCGAGGCGACCGTGCCGCCCGGGACGAGCGGGGCGCTGCCGATCGCCTGGGCGCCGCCGGTGGAGCCCTCGGAGCGGTCCGCCCGGCCGGCCGCCGTGCCCGACGCGGAGCCGGGGCCCGCGGAGGCGCCCGCGCGCATCGGGGTGACGGCGGTGCCCGTGCCCTGGCCGCCGCGGGCGGTGGTGTTCAGGGAGCTCTCGACGGGCAGGGTGCCGCCGAGGGCGATGGCCGCGAAGGAGACGGCGCCGGCGGCGGCGACCGCGAAGCGCCGGCCGCGGCCGGACTGGGGGAGGGAGTGGACCCGGAAGCCGGTGCCGGTGTCGGGGTCGCGGGGGACGGCGGGGGGCGCGGTGGCGAAGCCGTCGCTCTTCACACCGCCGGCTTCGAGAAGCTGCTCCAGCGGGGAGCGTCCGGGCTCCCCGGGACCGCCGGGAAGGCCCTGGAGGCGGGCGAGGAAGCCCTCGGAGGGCTGGGGGGCTCCGCTGGAGGCGAAGACGCTCTTCAGGGCGCGCTGGGCGTCGGCCTCGGCCTTGCAGCGGGCGCAGGTGGCGAGGTGGGCGAGGACCCGCTCGCGGGCGTCGTGGCCGAGCTCGCCGTCGACGAGCGCGGCGAGCCGGTCCCCGAGGTGGTGCTCCGCGGGGCTCGGGGACGGAGGACGGGTGGCGCTCACGCTGTCCCGGCCTCCCATCCGACGGTGGCCAGGGCGCGCTCCGCGCGGGCCTCGGGCGACCGGTGCTTGAGGGCCTTGCGCAGGTGGGAGCGACCGCGGTGGATGCGGCTGCGGACGGTGCCGAGCTTCACGCCGAGGGTCGCGGCGATCTCCTCGTACGACAGTCCCTCGATGTCGCACAGGACGACGGCGGCGCGGAACTCGGGCGCCAGGGTGTCGAGGGCCTGCTGGACGTCGGCGTCGAAGTGGGTGTCGTTGAACACCTGCTGCGGGGAGGGCTCACGGCTGGGGAGCCGCTCGGCGGCGTCGTCGGCGAGCGCGTCGAAGCGGATGCGCTGCTTCCGGCGGACCATGTCGAGGAAGAGGTTGGTGGTGATGCGGTGCAGCCAGCCCTCGAAGGTGCCGGGGGTGTACGTCGACAGCGAGCGGAAGACGCGGACGAAGACCTCCTGGGTGAGGTCCTCGGCGTCGTGCTGGTTGCCGGTGAGGCGGTAGGCCAGGCGGTAGACGCGACCACTGTGCGTGCTGACGATCTCCTCCCAGGTGGGCGGAGTCCACGCCTGCGATTCCGCATCCGATGCGAAGGTCGCGGTGGTGGGTGCGGTGGCGGTGGTGTGGAGCTTGTCAGCGGTGTCGGTCACGGATTTCGGCTCACCCGCCGACCTGAGGAGGCGCCTGAACGCCCCTCTCCGATCCACAGGCGCAGCCGCACCTCCCCTATCGGCTCTGGTGGTGTCCAGTGGAGCCCCTACCATAGCCACCTCGCCCGTTAGCTCCGGATAAGAATCTTTACGAGCATTTGAATCGGCGCCGTCCGCCGCTTCTCGTGCCCGTCCCTCCCCTGGTGAACGCCCGGTCCCATCTGCGGGTTCCCGCTGACAGCGGATACAGTCACCGTTGCGTCAACTAAGGGGACAGGAGAGGGCCATTACCGCCAACCGGCAGACGAACTGGGCGTTCGCCGACGCCTTTGTCGCCGAGGACGAAGCGCTGCGCTGGGCCCGGGAGCGGGCCCGTGAGGCAGGGCTGCCCTCGGTGTCGCCGGGCACGGGTGCGGCGCTGCGTCTGCTGGCCGCGTCGGCGGACGCCAAGGCGGTGGCCGAGATCGGTACGGGCACGGGCGTGTCGGGGATCTACCTGCTGCTCGGGATGCGCCCGGACGGCACCCTCACCACCGTGGACGTGCAGCCGGATCACCAGCAGTTCGCCAAGGCGGCGTTCCGGGCGGCGGGCTTCGCGGGCAACCGGGCGCGGTTCATCCCCGGGCGGGCGCTGGACGTGCTGCCGCGGCTCGCGGACGGCGGGTACGACCTCGTCTTCTGCGACGGCGACCGCGGGGAGTACCCGGACTATCTCGCTGAATCGTTGCGCCTGCTCCGACCTGGGGGTCTGGTCTGCTTCGAGGGCGTCTTCGCGGACGGCCGCACGGTCGACTCGGGCGCCCAGCCGGCCGAGGTGCAGCGGGTCCGCGAGCTGCTGCGCACGGTCCGCGAGAGCTCCCAGCTGCTGCCGACCCTGCTGCCGGTGGGCGACGGCCTGCTGTGCGCGGTCCGGCGCGGCTGAGCCGGAAGCCGGACCCGGCGCGGCCGGACCGAGGCCGGTCCCCCGCGGGTCGTCCCGCGTCCCGTCCGGCGGAGATGCCCCCGTAGCCCTGCCCCGGCGGGCCCTGCCCCGATCGCTGCCCCGGCGGGGCCGAACCGAGGCCGGAAGCCGCTGCCCCCCGAGGCGGGAAGCCGGGCGCACGAGCCGGTGCGGCCGGGCGGGACCTCCCCGCCCGACTCCGGACCCGTCCCCCTGGACCTGTCCGCCCAGGGACACCGTCCGGCCCCGGACACACGGCTGCCCCGGGCGGCCGGGGCCGTACCGGGGCAGCGGTGCAGGAATGCGGGAGGGTCAGCCGACGACCTTCTTCAGGGCGTCACCGAGAGCCTCGGCCTCGTCCGGGGTCAGCTCGACCACGAGCCGACCGCCGCCTTCGAGCGGAACGCGCATGACGATGCCCCGCCCCTCCTTGGTCACCTCGAGCGGGCCGTCGCCCGTCCGCGGCTTCATGGCCGCCATGCTCGTTCCCCTTCCTGAAACCAGCTCATCCACAACCGGGCAGCTCCGTGCACCGGAGCACGCGTCGCCGGCTTCGAACACATTGCTTCCAGGTCATTATCCCGCATCGCAGGACCCGATGACCAACATCGATCCGCATCGCTTCCGCAACGCGCTCCCGCAAAACCCCATATTTCGGCGTCGGGCCTGCGATACTTCGCCGCCGCGGGTCGCTCCGCGGGCCCCGATTCTTTGACGCAGGTCACATGGGCGGTACGGGTGATCTCCGTCATGCTGGGCGGATCAGCCGACGCAACGGACGAAGGGGTCCCGATGGCCGACACGGTCCTGTACGAAGTGAGCGACGGGCTCGCCACCATCACGCTCAACCGGCCGGAGGCCATGAACGCGCTGAACGTGGCCGCGAAGGTGGCGCTGCGGGACGCGGCCGAGGCGGCGGCGGCCGACCCGGCGGTCCGGGCGGTGCTGCTCACGGCGGCGGGCGACCGGGCGTTCTGCGTGGGGCAGGACCTGAAGGAGCACGTCGGGCTGCTCCTCCAGGACCAGGAGTCGGGCACCCGCGCCACGATGAACACGGTCCGGGACCACTACAACCCGATCGTCCGCGCGCTCGCCGGCATGCGGAAGCCCGTGATCGCCGCGGTGAACGGCGTCGCCGCCGGCGCCGGCTTCGGCTTCGCGCTCGCCGCGGACTACCGGATCGTCGCCGACACCGCCACCTTCAACACCTCGTTCGCGGGCGTGGCGCTCACCGCCGACTCGGGCATGTCCTGGACGCTGCCGCGGCTGATCGGTCAGAGCCGCGCCTCGGACCTGCTGCTCTTCCCGCGCTCGATCGGCGCCCAGGAGGCGTACGAACTGGGCATCGTGAACAGGCTGGTCCCGGCCGCCGAGCTGGCCGCCGAGGCGGAGAAGCTGGCCCGACGGCTCGCCGAGGGCCCGACGGTCGCCTACGCGGCCCTGAAGGCGTCCGTGGCGTACGGCGCCGACCACTCCCTCGACGAGGCGCTGGACAAGGAGGACGAGCTCCAGACGCTGGCCGGCGCCTCCGAGGACCACTCCATCGCGGTCCGCGCCTTCCTGGCGAAGGAGAAGCCGAAGTACCTGGGGAAGTAGGCGCCTACCGGCCGCCGCCCCGGGCCGCGCAGTCCTTCAGGTGGTCGTCGACCAGGCCGCACGCCTGCATCAGGGCGTAGGCCGTGGTCGGGCCGACGAAGCGGACGCCCCGCTTCTTCAGGGCCTTGGCCAGGGCCGTCGACTCGTCGGTGACGGCGGGGACGTCGGCAAGGGTGCGCGGGGCGGGGCGGGCGGGGTCGGGGGCGTGGGACCAGATCAGGGTGTCCAGCTCGCCCGGGTCCCAGCCGGCGAGCAGCTTCGCGTTGGCGAGGGTCGCGTCGATCTTGGCGCGGTTGCGGATGATGCCCTCGTCGACGAGGAGCCGCTCGCGGTCGGCGTCGCCGAAGCCGGCGACGGCCTCGATGCGGAAGTCCGCGAAGGCGCTGCGGAAGCCCTCGCGGCGGCGCAGGATCGTGATCCAGGACAGGCCGGACTGGAACGCCTCCAGGCAGAGCCGCTCGAAGAGGGCGTCGTCGCCGTGGACCGGGCGGCCCCATTCCTCGTCGTGGTACGCGGTGTAGTCCTCGGCCGACAGCCCCCAGGGGCAGCGCGGCAGCCCGTCGGGGCCGGGGATCGCCCCGCCGGTCATCGCTCGTCGCCCTCCGCCGCGTCGCGGGCCGGCGCGCCCGCGAGGGCCGCCTCCAGCTCGGCGATCCGGGCGTCGCGCTCGGCGAGCTCCGCGGCGAGCCGGTCCAGGACGTCGTCGACGTCCTCCATGCGGTAGCCGCGGGCGGCGACCGGGAGGCGCAGCGCCTCGACGTCCCCGCGGTCCACGGGGCGGCTCAGCGGCAGCGGGTCCACCAGCTGCTCGGGGGCCGCGTCGGGCAGCACCTCGCTGTCGCCGCCGCCGACCACGGCGAGGGTCACGGCCGCGACGACCACGACCATCGTGATGAGCAGAAACCAGAACACCAGCGCGCCCTCTCCCGGAATGGATAACGTCCCGTGCCGATCGTGCCATGCGCCGCCGACGGTTAGGGTCACAGACGGTGCGGTCGACGCCGCCGAAGGGTCGCGAGGGAGGACATAAGGGATGCTGCGCTTGGGACGGCGTGAGTTCGGGCCGCACGAGCCGGTGATCATGGCGATCGTGAACCGGACCCCGGACTCCTTCTACGACCAGGGCGCGACGTTCCTCGACGAGCCGGCGCTCACCCGCGTCGAGCAGGCGGTGGCCGAGGGCGCGGCGATCATCGACATCGGCGGCGTGAAGGCGGGCCCCGGCGAGGAGGTCACCGCGGCAGAGGAGGCCCGCCGCACGGTGGGCTTCGTCGCGGAGGTCCGGCGCCGCCACCCCGACGTGGTGATCAGTGTGGACACCTGGCGGGCGGATGTCGGCGAGGCGGTCTGCGAGGCCGGCGCGGACGTGCTCAACGACGCGTGGGGCGGGGTGGACCCGCGGCTCGCGGAGGTCGCCGCGCGGTACGGGGCGGGGCTGGTCTGTACGCACGCGGGCGGCGCGGAGCCGCGCACCCGGCCGCACCGGGTGGAGTACGAGGACGTGATGGCCGACATCCTGCGGGTGACGGTGGGGCTGGCCGAGCGGGCGGTCTCGCTGGGCGTGCGGCGGGACGGGATCATGATCGACCCGGGCCACGACTTCGGGAAGAACACCCGGCACAGCCTGGAGGCGACGCGTCGCCTCGGCGAGATGGCGGAGACCGGCTGGCCGGTGCTGGTGTCGCTCTCCAACAAGGACTTCGTCGGGGAGACCCTGGACCGCCCGGTGAAGGAGCGCGTGCTCGGGACGCTGGCGACGACCGCCGTGTCGGCGTGGCTCGGCGCCCAGGTGTACCGGGTCCACGAGGTCGCCGAGACCCGTCAGGTGCTCGACATGGTGGCGACGATCGCGGGCCACCGCGAGCCGTCGGTGACCAGGCGCGGCCTGGCCTAGCCACCCCAGGGGTTCCACGACACCGCCCCCGGTCCCGTCGCTCACGGGACCGGGGGCGGTGTCGTGCGTCCGGGGCCGGGCGGGCGGGGGCGCGACCGGGTTCTGTCACACCCCTTCCCGTCGCCATGTGACGTGTGAAATTGTACGTCCGCTCCGCACGCCTTGACGGAGCGCCGTCAATCACTCCCCCACGTGTCCGGCCGCCCCGCGGCCGTGCAAGGCCAGGAGGCCCAGGTGACATCCGCCCGAATATCGGGACTGCCGTACCGCGTACGGCTTCTGACCGCCGCAGTGGCGTCCTGTCTGGCGCTCGGGGTCCTCGCCCCGGCCGGCCAGGCGGCCGCAGCCCCCTCCCCCGCCACCGCCACCGCTCCCGCCGCCGCTCCCACCGGCGCCGCCCCGCGGCCCGCGAGCGTCCCCGCACCCGAGACCCTGGAGGCCGACCGCGCCGCCGGGCGGGTCCCGGTCTCCGAGCGGCCGCCGATCCTCGCCGCCACGGACCCGGCCGCCGCCGCGAAGCCCTCCGCCGCCCGGACCGCGACCGCCGCCTGCGACACCGCCGCCTTCACCACCCGCACCGGCAGCGCCCTGGTCGAGCTGGTCAAGGCGTCCGAACCGGGCTGCGTGAACGAGCTGTTCGGCCTCACCGGCAGCGCCGCCCGGGGCGCCTTCCGCGAGGCGCAGATGGTGACCGTCGCCGACGCGCTGCGCGCGAACTCCGCCGCGTACCCCGGCGACAACAGCACCTCGACCTTCCAGCTGGTGCTCTTCCTCCGCGCCGGCTACTACGTCCAGTGGTACCACTCCGGTGACGTCGGCACGTACGGACCGGCCCTCACCACCGCGATCCGGGGCGCCCTCGACGGGTACTTCGGCCACCCGCGCTCGCGCGACGTCACCGCCGCCAACTCCGGGATCCTCGGCGAGTCGGTCACCCTCGTCGACAGCGCCCAGGAGAACGTCCGCTACCTCCCGGTCGTCAAGCGCCTCCTCACCGACTACGACGCCGCCCGGTACAACGCCGTCGCCGGCATGCCCGCCGCCGTCAACAACGTCCACACCGTGCTCTTCCGCGGCCACCAGACCGCCGGCTTCCTCGCCGCCGTCCAGGCCGACCCGAGCCTCCTCGACACGCTCGCCGCCTTCGCCGCCCGCAACAAGGCGCTCCTCGGCGGCACCCACGGCTACCTGCCGTACAACAGCGCCCGCGAGCTCGGCCGCTTCCTCCAGTACCCGGCGCTGCGGAGCACGCTCCAGCCGCTCGTCCGCAGGCTCGCCGACCAGAGCGCCCCGAGCGGGAACACCGCCCACCTCTTCGCCGCGCTCGCCGAGATGGTCGACGCCTACGACCCGGCCCGCGCCGCCGAGTACGGCACCGCCGACGCCGCCGCCCGGCTGCGCGCCGGGATCCTCGTCACCAGCCACGCGTGCAGCCCGTCCGTCCGGATCCTCGCCCAGGCGGTGACCGCGGCGAACCTGGCCGCCACCTGCGACAGCCTGCTCCGGCAGGACGCGTTCTTCCACGCCGTCGCCCGCGACCCCGGCCCCGTCGCCGACGACCACAACACCACCCTGGAGGTCGTCGTCTTCGACACGCGCCAGGACTACCAGGTGTTCGCCGCGGCCATCTACGGCATCGACACCGACAACGGCGGCATGTACCTGGAGGGCGACCCGTCCGTGCCGGGCAACCTGCCCCGCTTCCTCGCCTACGAGGACACGCGCGTGCTGCCCGACTTCCAGGTGTGGAACCTGAACCACGAGTACACGCACTACCTGGACGGCCGCTACAACATGCACGGCGGCTTCACCGCCGGCGTCTCCACCCCCACCATCTGGTGGATCGAGGGCTTCGCGGAGTACGTCTCGTACTCCTACCGGAAGCTGCCGTACGACGCGGCGACCGCCGCCGCCGGCCTGCACACGTACAAGCTGAGCACCCTCTTCGACACCACCTACGAGAACTCCGACACCGAGCGCACCTACCGCTGGGGCTACCTGGCCGTGCGCTACATGCTGGAGAAGCACCGCTCCGACGTGGACGCCGTGCTCGCCAAGTACCGGACCGGCGACTGGAACGGCGCCCGCAGCCTGCTGAAGACCACCATCGGCACCCGCTACGACGCCGACTTCGACGCCTGGCTGACCGCCTGCGCCGCCGGCGCCTGCGCCACCGTCCCGGATCCCGGTCCGGGCCCGTCCCTGCCCGAGTGCGCCGGCCCGGACACCCGCAGGCTCGACCGGGACTGCGCCCGGAGCGGCGTCTCCGCGACCACCGGCAACTACGCCTACCACTACCTGTACGTGCCGGCCGGCACCCCGCGGCTGACGATCACCACGACCGGCGCGAACGGCGACGCCGACCTGTACTACAACGCCTCCGCCTGGGCCACCACGAGCGCCTGGACGAGCCGCTCCGCCCGGACCGGCAGCGCCGAGACGCTGACCGTGGAGAACCCGCCCGCGGGCTACGTCTACATCAGCCTGCACGCCCGGCAGGGCTTCACCGGGGCGAGCGTCTCCGTCCGGTACTGACCCGGGGCCGCCCCGCCCCCGCGAGGGCGGGGCGGCCGCCGGAACTCCCTACCGGCCGACCTCCTTGGTGACGAGCGCGACCGCCTCCTCCACGTCGTCCGTGACGTGGAAGAGGAGCAGGTCGCGCTCGGACGCCTTGCCGCCCGCGACGACCGTGTCCTTCAGCCAGTCGACGAGCCCCTTCCAGTACGCGCTGCCGAACAGCACGATCGGGAAGCGGGTCACCTTGCGGGTCTGCACCAGCGTCAGCGCCTCGAACAGCTCGTCGAGCGTGCCGAGGCCGCCGGGCAGGACGACGAAGCCCTGCGCGTACTTCACGAACATCGTCTTGCGGACGAAGAAGTACCGGAAGTTCACGCCGATGTCGACGTGCGGGTTGAGCCCCTGCTCGAAGGGGAGCTCGATGCCGAGACCGACCGAGACTCCCTTCGCCTCCCGGGCGCCCTTGTTGGCCGCCTCCATGGCGCCCGGGCCACCGCCCGTGATCACCGCGAAGCCCGCCTCGACGAGCGCCCGGCCGATCCGCACCCCCGCCTCGTACTCGGGCGAGTCCGGCTTCGTACGGGCCGAGCCGAAGACGCTGATGGCGCTCGGCAGTTCGGCGAGCGCGCCGAAGCCCTCGACGAACTCGGACTGGATCCGCATGACCCGCCAGGGGTCGGTGTGCACCCACTCCGAGTCGCCCTCGGTGTCGAGCAGACGCTGGTCCGTGGTGCCCGGCTGGACCTGGTCCCGCCGCCTCAGCACCGGACCGAGGCGCTGCTCCTCCGGCTTCGCCATTCCCTCGGGAATGCCCATGGCCTGCTCCCTCCGCCGATCCACGATCTTTGCTGTTGGGTCAGCGTAGGACCAGAGAGGTGACGAAACGCGAAATTACGGGAGACGGGCGGTCAGCCAGTCGTGGAGACGTGCCTCGCAGTGGTGGATCCGGTCCACGTGGACGTGCTCGTCCCGCTTGTGCGCGTAGATCGGGTCGCCGGGGCCGTAGTTGACCGCGGGCACGCCGAGCGCGCTGAAACGGGAGACGTCGGTCCAGCCGAACTTGGGCATCGCGGTGCCGCCCACGGCCTTCATGAACGCCTCGGCCGCCGGGTGGGAGAGGCCGGGCAGCGCGCCGGGGCTCTCGTCGTCCACGACGAACTCGGCGATGTCGCAGTCCGCGAAGACCTCGCGGACGTGCGCGAGGGCCTCGGCCGGCGAGCGGTCGGGGGCGTACCGGTAGTTGACCGTCACCGTGCAGGCGTCGGGGATGACGTTGGTGGCGACCCCGCCCTGGATCGCGACCGCGTTGAGGCCCTCGTGGTACTCCAGGCCGTCGATGACCGGCTTGCGCGGCTCGTACGCGGCGAGGCGGGCGAGGATCGGCGCGGCGGAGTGGATGGCGTTGGAGCCCATCCAGGAGCGGGCGGAGTGGGCGCGCTCGCCGGCCGTGTGCAGGATGACCCGGAGCGTGCCCTGGCAGCCGCCCTCGACCTGCCCGTCGGACGGTTCGAGGAGGACGGCGAAGTCACCCTCCAGCCAGTCCGGGTGGGCGGCGGCGATCTTCCCGAGGCCGTTGAGGTCGGCGGCGACCTCCTCGTTGTCGTAGAAGACGAAGGTGAGGTCGCGGTTGGGCTCGGGGACGGTCGCGGCGATCCGGAGCTGGACGGCGACGCCGGACTTCATGTCGGAGGTGCCGCAGCCCCAGAGGACGCCGTCCGCGTCGAGCCGGGACGGCACGTTGTCGGCGATCGGCACGGTGTCGATGTGGCCGGCGAGGACGACCCGCTCGGCGCGGCCGAGGTCCGTCCGGGCCACGACGTTGTTGCCGTGGCGGTCGACGCGCAGGTGCGGCAGGGCGCGCAGGGCGGTCTCGATCGCGTCGGCGAGCGGCTTCTCGGTCCCGCTGACGGAGGCGAAGTCGACGAGGTCGGCGGTGAGCGCGGCCCCGTCCCGGGTGAGGTCGAGCGGGGTCTCCTGAGCAGTCTCCTGCGGGGTGATGTCAGCCATATGCCGACCCTAACCCGGCCTCCAGTACGGTGGGCCCCGTGTCCGACTCCCCCCGCCCCGCCCGCCGCGGCCGACTCGCCCGTTCGGCCGCCGCTCTCGCCGTCCTGTGCGGCCTCGCGTCGTACATCGCCGTCCACCAGGTGACCGGCAGCAAAGGCGCGCCGCGGTGCGCTCTGGGCAGCGGGGAGGGGCGCTACGAGTTCACCCCCGAGCAGGCGTCGAACGCGGCGACGATCGCGGCGGTCGGCACCTCGCGGGGGCTGCCGGAGCGGGCGGTGACGATCGCGCTGGCGACCGCGCTCCAGGAGTCGGCGCTGCGGAACATCGAGCACGGCGACCGCGACTCGCTCGGCCTCTTCCAGCAGCGGCCGTCCATGGGCTGGGGCACGCCGGCCGAGATCATGGACCCCGTCTACTCGGCGACGAAGTTCTACGAGGGCCTGGAGAAGGTCCCCGGCTACTCGCGGATGCCGCTGACGGTGGCGGCGCAGAAGGTCCAGAAGAGCGGCTTCCCGCAGGCGTACGCCAAGCACGAGCCGGACGCGACGCTGCTGTCGGCCGCGCTGACCGGCCGCGCGCCGGCCTCCCTGACGTGCACGGCGGACCTGAAGGAGGGCCGCCCCGGCGACCCCTCGCTCGTCCGTACGGAGCTGGTACGGGCCTTCGGCCAGTCCGCGGCACCCACCTCCGTCTCCGGCGGCGCCAGCGCGGGTCGGTCCGCCGCGGAGCCGGCCGTCCTCGTCGTCCCCGTCCCCGGCGGCACGGAGCGGCGCGGCTGGGAGCTGGCGCAGTGGGCGGTGGCGCGGGCCGACACGCTGCGGGTCGCGGAGGTCTCGTACGGGGGCAGGGTCTGGCGCGCGGACGACTCCGGTGGCGGCTGGGACACCACGACGTCCCCCCGCACCCCGACGGTCCGCCTCCGCCTCAGCCGCTGACCCTCCCGGCCGCGCGGCGTCGCGGGACGCCGCCCTCCGGTGGCGCTCCGTCCCGCTTCCACGGGGGTGGACTCGTGTGCGAGGGGTCGCTCGGTGTGGGGATCCGGGGGGGTCGGTGCGGGAGGGGTGGGGTGCGGGGGGGCGCGGGAGGTCCGGGGGGCTTGGGGTGCCTAGGGAGAGACGGTTCGGCAGGGCGCACGCGGCGGCCACGTTCGTCCGCTTTCCTCCCCACCTGACAATACGACCCATTGCCCAGCCTTTACCTTCGACGCCCGCAACCTCCCCCGCCCCCACTTCGGTTGTGCAGCCCGCAACGCCGAACACCCCACCGTCTCTCCGTCGAAGGAGCACCATGTCCCTCCCCCTGACCCGCCGGATCGCCCGCGCCGCCCTGATCGTCGCGGCCGGCGCAGCCCCCGTGGTCGGTGCGGCCGGATCCGCGAGCGCGCTGGACCACAGCCTCGCCCCGACCGGCGCCCTCGGCGGCCTGACCGCCCTCGACGCGGCGGACGCGGGTTCGGCCGTCGACGGTGCCGCGCAGACCACGACCGGCGTCGCCGGTGCCGCCGGCGGCCAGGCGGTCGGCTCGGCCGTCCCGGCGGCCGGCAAGGCCGTGGGCTCCGCGGGCAGGACGGCCACCCCGGCCGCCCAGAAGATCGCGGGCGAGACCGCCGGCAGCGCGGGCCAGGCGCTGGGCGAGACGGCCGGTGCCGCCGCCGGCAGCGCCCCCGCGGGCGGCGCGCTGGGCGGCGCCCCGGCCGGCCAGATGCTGGGCGGCCTGCCCATCGGCTGAACCGCCGGCGGATACGCGGAAGGGCCCGGGTCGCACACGCGCCCGGGCCCTTCCGCGTACCGTCGGCCGGTCAGCCGGTCAGCCGAGGCGCTTGACCGCCGCCGCGACCCGCTCGTCCGTGGCCGTGAAGGCCACCCGGACGAAGCGCGCGCCCGCCTCGCCGTAGAAGTCGCCGGGGGCCACCAGCACGCCCTTGTCGGCCAGGTACGCGACCGTGTCCCAGCAGGGCTCGTCGCGGGTCGCCCACAGGTAGAGGCTGGCCTCGGAGTGCTCGATGCGGAAGCCGTGGGCCTCCAGGGCGGCCTTCAGGGCGTCGCGCCGGGCCGCGTACCGACCGCGCTGCTCGGCGACGTGCGCGTCGTCGCCGAGGGCGGCGACGGTGGCGGCCTGGACGGGCGCCGCGGTCATCATGCCGCCGTGCTTGCGGATCTGGAGCAGCTCGCCGAGGACGGCCGCGTCGCCGGCGATGAACGCCGCCCGGTAGCCCGCCAGGTTGGAGCGCTTGGAGAGCGAGTGGACGGCGACGATCCCCTCGTACGAGCCGCCGGAGACGTCCGGGTGCAGGACCGACACCGGGTCGGCCTCCCAGCCCAGTTCGAGGTAGCACTCGTCGGAGAAGACGAGGACGCCGTGCTCGCGGGCCCAGGCCACGATCCGGGTCAGCTCCTCCCGCGGGAGGACCCTGCCGGTGGGGTTGGACGGGGAGTTGAGCCAGAGCAGCTTCAGGCCGGCCGGGTCGAGCTCCGTCGGGTCGTCGTAGACGACGGGCTCCGCGCCGCAGAGCCGCGCGCCGACCTCGTACGTCGGGTAGGCGAGCCGCGGGTAGGCGACCCGGTCGCCGGGGCCGAGACCGAGCTGGGTCGGCAGCCAGGCGACGAGCTCCTTGGAGCCGACCACCGGCAGCACGTTCTCGTGGGCGAAGCCGACCGCGCCGAGGCGCCGCTCGCACCAGCCGGTGAGCGCGTCGCGCAGCGCGGGCGTGCCCCAGACCGTGGGATAGCCGGGCGAGTCCGCCGCGGCCACCAGGGCCTCCTGGATCAGCGCGGGAACCGGGTCGACCGGCGTGCCGACCGACAGGTCCACGATCCCGTCCGGGTGGGACAGGGCCGTCTTCTTGTACGGCTCCAGCTTGTCCCAGGGGAAGACGGGCAGGCGCGAAGAGACAGCGCTCACGGGTTGGCTCACTTCCTCAGTACGTACGCGATACGCGTCGGTCCCGTACGGCGGCGGAGCCGTACGGGACCGAGAGCGGGTGCAACGAAAGATCAGCCGTTCTGCGGCGGCAGGGCGGCGATGAAGGGGTGGTCACGCTCGATCTCGCCGAGCTTGGAGGCACCACCGGGCGAACCCAGGTCGTCGAAGAACTCGACGTTCGCCTTGTAGTAGTCCTTCCACTCCTCCGGGGTGTCGTCCTCGTAGAAGATCGCCTCGACCGGGCAGACCGGCTCACAGGCTCCACAGTCGACGCACTCGTCCGGATGGATGTAGAGAGATCGCTTGCCCTCGTAGATGCAGTCGACGGGGCACTCCTCGATGCAAGCCTTGTCCTTGACGTCGACACAAGGCTGCGCGATGACGTAGGTCACGCTGTCGTTCCTCCTCGGTAGGGCTGGTCTGCGCGGGAGCGCGGTGTCGTCGATGCCCGCACCTAGTATCTCCGTTCTTGGGGGCGATCCGAACAGGAGGGGCGGAGAAGCTGTGGAAATCACCGGTGGAGGGTTGCTAGAGGTCCGTGTCACCAGTGCTGACGTGGGAAAACGTGTCTCCGTTCGGTACGTGACCCAGTCCGCCGGTACGGGCGGGCGATTCACCGACGCGGTCGGTGTGCTCACATCCTGGGACGGCGGTGTGCTCACGATCACACGAAAGAGCGGCGAGACCGTCCGGATCCCGGAACTCCGCCTGGTCGCGGGCAAGATCGTGCCCCCCGCACCGGCCCGCAGGCGCGGCCCCGCCGCCGGCTTCCCCGAGCTCTCCCGGGCCGCCGCCCGCGCGTGGCAGCCGGTCGAGAGCGAACAGCTCGGCGAGTGGACCCTGAGGGCCGCCGACGGCTTCACCCGGCGGGCCAACTCGGTGCTCCCCTCGGGCGATCCCGGACGCCCCGTCGCCGAGGCTCTGGAGGCCGTACGGGAGTGGTACGCGGAGCGGAAGCTGCCCGCGTACGTGCAGACCGCGACCGGAGCCGAGGGCACCCAGGAGCTGCTCTGCGCCGAGCTGGAACGGCTCGGCTGGCACCGTGAGGTCACCGCCGAGCTGCGGATCGCCGCCCTCGCCCCGCTCGCCGACCGGGAGCCGGGCCCGGTGGAGGTCGTCCTCTCCCGGACGCTCGGGGCACCGTGGCTGCGTCGCTACCAGCGCTTCGCCGGAGGGAAGCAGGAGGTGTGGCGGCACGTGCTCACCTCGGGCCCGAGTGTGTGGTTCGCGTCCGTGGCGGGCACGGGAGAGGTGCCGGCGGCCATCGGCCGTTGTGTCGTCGACGGACGCTGGGCCGGGTTCATGGCGGTGGAGGTGGACCCGGAGCAGCGTCGCCGGGGCCTCGCCACCGCCGTGATGGCCGCGCTCGCCCGGCAGGCCCTCGACGAGGGCGCGTCGGCGGCCTGGCTCCAGGTCGAGAGCGACAACGGCGGCGCGCGGGCGCTGTACGACGGAATGGACTTCGCGGTGCACCACCACTACCACCACTACCGGCAGCCGGAGGCGTGAGCGCGGCGTGAGCGCGGAGGACCCCCTGAACCCGCCGTCAGGCCGACCGCCCGACCGGCGGCGGGAGTTCGCGGAGGAGGCCCGGGCCGAGCGGCCCGACCTGGCCCGGCTCTGTCTGCTGATCTGTGCCGTGGCGGACCCGGCGGTGACCGAGCACGACCTCGTCGAGGCGGACGTCGAGCTCGACCGGCTCGCCGGTCTCGTCCCGTACGCCACCCGGCGCACCGGTGCCTGGAAGGCGGCGCTGGGGGAGCTGCTCGGTGGCCGGGAGGGCTTCGAGGGGGTCCCCGCCGACTACCAGCGTCTGGAGTCCTCGCTCCTGCACGAGGTGCTGCGGCGGCGGCGCGGCCTGCCGATCCTGCTCTCCGTGGTGTGGATGGAGGTGGCCCGGCGGGCGGGGGCGCCGGTGTACGGGCTCGGGCTGCCCGGCCACTTCGTCGTCGGCTTCGGCGACCCGGCCGAGCTGGACCTCGCCGACCCCTTCGCGGGCGGGCGGCCGATGACCGCGGAGGACGCCGAGCTGCTGGTGGCGAGCGCGACCGGCGAGGCCCTGGACCGCTCGATGCTGCGGCCGGCCGAACCGGGCGCCGTCGTGCTGCGGATCCTCGGCAACATCCGCGCGTGGGCGGCCCCCCGTCCCGAGCGTTCCGACGTGGCCCTGTGGGCGGTGGAGCTGGCGCTGCTGCTCCCCTCGCACCCGGCCCGCCTCCGCTACGAGCGGGCGGAACTCCTCGTCCAGCGCGGCGACTTCCTGACCGGCGCGGCGGAGATGGAGTCGTACGCGCAGATCATGGACGCGGTGGATCCGGAGACCGCCGCGGCGATCCGCCACCAGGCCCAGGCGGCCCGCGCGCGGCTCAACTAGGTCTTGTCGGATACCCCCTAGGCGTTTCGCGGGCGGATCAGTTCCATCAGGCGGGCGTGGGTGTCGGGGTCGGCGGCGGCGACGAGGCCGCGTGCGGGGCGGCCGTCCCCGACGGGGGTGCCGTCGATGCCGGTGACGACGCAGCCGGCGGCGCGGCAGAGGGCGATGCCGGCGGCGAAGTGGACGCTGCCGGAGAGGTCGCCGCCGTCGGTGACGTACGCGGCCCGCTTGCCGGCCGCGACCCAGGCGAGCGCGAGCGTCGTGGAGACGACGCGGGGGCGGAAGGCGGCGACGAAGCCGGGGTGGGCGAGGAGGTCGACGGCGCGGAAGCCGGGCGCGCCGGGGAACGGCGGGTCCAGGTTGACGTCGACGAGGCCGGTGGCGGGGGTGGGGGCGAGGGGGCTGCCGTCGGGTCCCCACGCGCGCGTGCCGTCGGTGCGGAACACCTCGCCGTCGTCGCCGCCGAAGGGGTCGGCCACGGCCGCCGCCCCGCCGCGCAGGGCCACGTTGACGGCGACGAGCTTGTTCCCGACGGCGTAGTTGAGGGTGCCGCAGAGGGGGTCCACCAGCCATTCGCGGTCCGCGGCCGCCGCGCCCTGCCGGCCGCCCTCCTCGCCGAGGACGGCGTCGTCGGGCCGGGCGGCGCGCAGCACGTCGAGGATGGCCCGCTCGGCCGCCAGGTCGGCGGTGGTGGCGAAGTCGCCCGCGCCCTTGTCGACGCGGTCGAGGTCCCTCCCGTGGAGGCCGCGGACGACCTCGGCGCCGGCGCGGGCGGCCGCAGCGGCGACCTCGGTGTCGGAGAGCTTCTGGACGATCATGGAGCGAGGGTATGCGGGGAGCCCGGGGCGGGTGCCTCGTTCCGGGGATCCCGGTCGGTCAGAGCGGGGTGCTCGCGTCGGGGACGAAGGGCGCTCCGTGTCCCGGGACGACGAGGTCCGCCGCGTCGAGCACCCGGAGCCGGGAGGCCCGCAGCAGGGCGCGGTCGGGGGCGACCGGGTCGTCGGCGGGGCCGGCCGCGTGCCACCACAGGTCGCCGGCGAAGGCGACGACGCCCTCGTCCGTGCCGGCGAGGAGGGTGATGTCCTCGGCGCTGTGCCCGGGGGTGCGGATCAGGCGCAGGGACGGGGTCAGCTCGTGGCCCTCGGCGTCCCGGTTCGTCCACCCGTCGCCGTCGTACTCGACTCCGTGGTCGTGGACCCGGGCCCGGCGGAAGAGGCCGGCGTTCAGGGTGTTGTCGGGGTGGTGGTGGCTGAGCACGACGTCCGTGATGTCGTCGGGGCCGAGGCCGAGCGCGGCGAGCGGGTCCAGGATGGCGCCGACGCCGGGCACCATGCCCGGGTCGAAGATCACGTGCCGGTCGCCGTCCGTGACGTACGAGACGGTGGCGGCGACGCCGGGGCCGGTGGAGCCCACGTATCCGGTGGTCAGGACGGTGAAGCGGGCGCTGCGGCCGCGCGGGGCGTCCGCGCGGGCCGGGGCGGCGGTGGTGTCGTGCGGGGTGGTGGTGTTCGGCGTGGCTGCGGTGGTGTCCGGCGTCCGTGTCGTCATGCGTCGATCCTCCCGGCGCCGCGCGGGGGCGGCGAGTGGCACGTATGCCACTGATCGCGGGATCTGTGCCAACCCTCTCGGAGGGCGGTGGAGCGCGTGGCAGACTTCCCGCGTGCCCGCCTTCACGACTGTCGCCGCCTACGCGCCGCCCGGTGTCGGCATGCTCGCCGTCGGGGTCGTCGCGGAGGTGTTCGGCCCGCACGGCGAGGGGGTGCCGGGCTTCGACCTGGCCCTCTGCTCCGACCGGCCGGGCCCGGTCCCCTCGGACTGCGGGGTGCCGCTCTCCGTCCCGCACGGGATCGACCGGCTCGCCTCCGCGGATCTGGTGATCGCCCTGCCGGGGGCGGGTTTCCGCACTCCGCCCGGGCCGGACGTGCTCGATGCCTTCCGGGCCGCCCACGCGCGGGGCGCGCTGGTGGCGGCGCACTGCGTCGGCGCGTTCGCCCTCGCCGCCGCCGGGCTGCTGGACGGGCGCCGGGCGACGACCCACTGGCGGTTCGCGGACCTCCTCGCCCGCCGCCACCCGGAGGTCACGGTGGACGCCGGCGCCCTCTACGTCGACGAGGGGCAGGTCGCCACCGGCGCGGGCGCGGCGGCGGGCTTCGACCTCTGCCTCCACCTGCTGCGCCGGGAGCACGGCGCGGCCCTCGCCAACGCGGTCGCCCGGGACATGGTGCTGCCCTCGCACCGCGAGGGGGGCCAGGCGCAGTACGTCTCCTCGCCCGTGCCCGAGGACGGCCGGGACACGCATCTGGCCGAGGTCCTCGCCTGGGCACGGGCGAACCTCCACGAGTCCCTGACCGTGACGGAGCTGGCCCGCAGGGCCATGATGAGCCGGCGCACCTTCGCCCGCCGTTTCACCTCGGCCACCGGCACCACCCCGCACGCCTGGCTGCGCGGCCTGCGGCTGAGCGGTGCGGAGGAGCTGCTGGAGACGACGGACCTGCCCGTCGAGGAGATCGCCCGCCGCGTCGGCTACGGCAGCGCGGCCGTGCTCCGGGAGCAGTTCGTGCGCCGCCGGGGAGTGCCGCCCCGGACCTACCGGCGGACGTTCACGACGTCGCCGTAGCGGGGGGGCGGAAAGAGGAGGAGGGAGCGGGGCGACCGGATTCGAACCGGCGTCCTCCGAGATGCCATCGCGGCGCATTACCTCTGTGCTACGACCCCGCTCCCAGGCCGCCGAGTCTAGGCAGGGCCGTTTCCCGTGGTCAAACGCTTTGGGGAGCAGTACTGGTGAGGCTCCGTCAGGGGCGCTGTCAGCCGGCGACGAGGACGGCGGAGAGGGCCAGTGCGCCGGGGAGCGCCTGGGCGTAGAGGATGCGGCGGTCGGCGGTGGCGGCGCCGTACAGGCCCGCGACGACCACGCAGCAGAGGAAGAAGACCCGCACCCGGAAGCCGACGGGGTCGTCGGCGACGAGTCCCCAGACGAGTCCGGCGGCGAGGAAGCCGTTGTAGAGGCCCTGGTTGGCGGCCATGGCGGCGGTCTCGCGGGCGAGCCGGGCGTCGAAGCCGGAGAAGCGGCGGCCGGGCTCCTTCTCCCACAGGAACATCTCCAGCACGAGGATGTAGAGGTGCAGGAGCGCGATGAGGGCGACGAGGATGTCGGCGGTCAGCGGCATGCGCCCATTGTGGGCGCGGGGCGGTCCACGACGGCGGTACGACGCGGGGCGGGGCCGTACGCGGTGGGGGCGGCGCGGGCGGGGTCGTACGGCCTCCGGAACATGCGACACCCCCCGCCGGACGGGCCCGCGGGGGGTGTCGGATCGGCCGCGGTGGCGGCGGAGGGCGGTCAGCCCTTGCCGCTGAGGTCGATCGTCGCGGTGCGCTCGGCCTTGGTCTTGCCGCGGAGGGCGTCGCGCATGACGAAGGCGACGTCGTCGGCGGAGACCTCGTGCTTCGAGCCGTCGCCCTTGGTGACCATGACGCCCTCGAAGGTGCCTTCGAGGAGGCGGGTGATCGCCTTCTTGTCGTAGACCTCCACCAGGTGTCCGTCGACGGCCTTCATGGAGAGGATCTGCGGCAGCGAGCGGGCCGGGCCGAAGTCGATCTCCTTGCCGCCGGCCCGGATGGTGATCCGGCCGGACATGGCGGGCTCGGCGAACTCCTTCATCGCCCGGTCCAGTTCGGCCTTGGTGACCGTGGGCCTGCGGACGCTGACCGGGAGTTCGACGAGGTTGGACCGGCCGGTCTCGACCTGGGCGCGGAAGGCGTCCTTGACGGAGATCATCGCGCGCTGGACGTCGATGCCCTGGCCGGGCTTGCCCTCGACGGCGGTGACCTTGTTCGGGGCGAACAGGATCGTCGCCTCGGACGCCGACGAGGAGGAGCCCGCGAGGTCCTGGAGGGCGACGGCGAGCTTCTCGTCGTCCACCGGGAAGACCGGCTTGGCGACGCGCTCGCCGCCGAAGAGCGAGCCGATCACCGAGACGGGGTTGTAGTCGCTGCCGGCGGCGCCCCGGACGGTCTCCTGGCTGTCCAGGGCGAGACCGGCCTTGTCGGGGGCGAGCTGGACCTTCTTGCCGCCGACCGTGAGCTGGAGCGGGGTCGCGGCGCGCTTGCCGAGGCTCGCCTCCAGCTTGTTGACGGCCTCGTCCCGCGTCCCGCCGCCGATGTCGACGCCGAGGACGGTGGTGCCCTTGGGGACGTCGGAGTGGTTGAGGAGGAGTCCGGCGCCGTAGGCGACGCCGGCGAGGCCGACGACCCCGGCGGCGAGGAGGACCAGCTTGGAGCGGCCCTTCTTGGCCGGGGCGGCAGGCTTCGGCGCGGGCTTGGGGGCCGGTGCGGGCGCCTGGGCCCGCTCCTGGCGGGCGGGCCGGGGGCCGGGCGCCGGGCGCCCGTCGGGGCCGGGACGGCCGGCGGCCGCGGGCACCACGGGGATGCCGCTGGTCAGGGTGTCGCCGGAGACCTGGCCGCCGCCGGGACCACCGGGACCCGGCCGCCCGGCGCCCGGCGCGGGCTGCTGCGGGGTCAGGATCGCGGTGTCGTCGGACATGCGCGGCGGGCCGCCGGCTCCGTGGGGACCGGGACCGCCCGGAACCGGAGCACCGGCCGTCGGACCACCGGGAACCGGGCCGCCGGGAACCGGACCACCGGGAACCGGGCCGCCCGCCATCGGGCCGCCGGGAACCGGGCCGCCCGCCGGGGGGCCGCCGGCGACCGGGCGCCGGGGCATGGCGGGGCGCTGGGGCGCGCCGCCGCCGAGGTCGGCGATCCCGCTGACCGGGCCCGCGGTCGGGCCGGTGGGCTGCCCGTCGTAGCGGGGCGTGCCGGCCGCCGGGGTGCCGTCGTACAGCGGGGTACCGCCCGCGGGGGTGCCGTCGTACGCGCGCGTGCCGCCGGGCGGGGTGCCGTCGTACAGCGGGGTCCCGGCCGCCGGGGTGCCGTCGGGGGACGCGGCGCCGGGGTGGGGGCCGTCGTAGAGGGGGATGCCGGCGGCGGGGGTGCCGTCGTAGCCCGGAAGGGTGCCGGTGTCGTACAGCGGGTTGCTGACGGGGCGGCTGGAGGGCGCGCTGCCGACCGTGGGCACGCCGGCGGTCGCGGAGCCCGCGAAGCCGGTGCCGGGGGTCTGCGGGCCGCCCAGGGCCTTCGGCCCGGACGCGGGCGCGGCGGGTGCCGTCGGCGCGGCGGGGGTGCCCGCGGGGGCCGGGCCCGCGTTCTTGCGGGGCGCGAACCAGTCGCTGGTCTCCTTGGCCTGCGGCGGCTCGGGCGCGGCCGGGGCGGGAGCCGGCTCCGGCTCGGGCTCCGGGGCCGGCGCGGGAGCGGGCCGCTCCGGCTCGGCCGCCGTCGGAACGGCGGCCGCGGCGGCCGCGGCGGCCTCGTCGGCGGAGGCGCCGGCGACGGGCTTGCGGACCACGACGGGCGGGATCGGCCGCGAACCCGGAATGTTGATGCGGATCCGGGTGGTCAGGGTGGTCTCGGTCTTCGGCTCCTCAGGCGGTGCCGAGGGCGCGCCGGCGGTCTCCTCCGGCGCGTCCTGCGCCGGGTGGAGCGACGGATACTGCCGGGACCCGTACGGCTGGGTTCCCGACGGGTAGGCGGCCCCGCCGCGCCCCTGGGCGCCGGAGGACGAACTGTCGGTCTCTCGACCAGTTTCACGACTCAAAGCAGGATCTCCCGGTTGGCTCCGCCGCCCGCTCTTGCTGATGCTCGTACTGTCCCGGGCGGTTCGGCGGCGCGCACCACCATACTGTCCGGCGCCGCCGGTTATCCGCCCGGTGCGAAGTCCGGTCCCTCACACGTGGTCCGGCGCGAGGGTCCGCGGGGTGCTCTACGGGGTGGTCTGCGGCAGCCTGCTGACGGTGGCGCAGAGCACGGCGGCCCCCATTCCCCCGAAGAGGAAGAGCAGCTCGCCGATGCCGCCGCCGAAGAGCCCGTCGCCCTCGGGGCGGCCGAAGCTGAGCACGATGACGGCGAGGAGCCAGCCTCCGCCGGCGGAGGCGAGGCCGACCTGGTTGCCGGTGGCGCGCATGCCGCCGTAGAAGAGGGCGGCGGTGCCGAGCAGGGCGAGGAGCAGGCCGAGGGGGAACCAGGCGGCCTGGACGAGGGCCCCGGCGGCGCCGACGACCGCGCCGAGGACGAGGAGGCCCAGGTAGACGGCGTACCGGACGGCGGGGGTGGTCATCGTCCCGCCCCCTCTGCGCCGTCGGCGGGGAGGCCCGCGAAGAGGTCGGTCTCGCGCGCTCCGGCGGGGGCGCCCGAGGTGCCGCGGACGAGCTCGTAGTGCTCGGTGGTGAAGAGCGGCTGGCCGAGGTCGTTGGAGAGGGCGAACCAGGGGCCGTCGACGGCGACCTGCGTGACGTGGGCGGCCATGGCGGCGCTCTTGCGGGCCGCGTACGAGTCCCCGGCGGCGAGGTCGCCGCCGTCGATCTCGGTGGTGATCCGGTCCTCGTCGACGACGCCGGGGACGTCGTCGAGGGCGGCGTCCTTCGGGAAGGCGGAGCCCTCGGCGGCCAGGCGGGCGAAGCCGGCCTCGGCGTCGGGGCGGGGCACCCGGTTCCAGTAGATCTTGGCGATGGTGTGGGCCGGGCCGAGGTCGGGGCGGTGGCCGGGGTCGGCGGCGAGGTCGGCGGCGCGCATCGCGACCCGGTGGGCCTGGATGTGGTCGGGGTGGCCGTAGCCGCCGTCCGGGTCGTAGGTGACGAGGACCTGGGGGCGGGTCTCGCGGATGACCTCGACCAGGAGGGTCGCGGCGGTGTCCACGTCCGTGTTCCAGAAGGCGTTCTCGCGCTCGTTCTGGGGGACGCCCATCATGCCGGAGTCGCGGAAGCGTCCCTCACCGCCGAGGAAGCGGTGGTCGGTGACGCCGAGGGCGGCCATGGCGGCGGCGAGTTCGCCGACGCGGTGGGGGCCGAGCCGGTCCTCGCGGTCGGGGGCCAGGTGGGCGAGACCGGGCGGGATGACCTCGCCCTCCTCGCCCAGGGTGCAGGTGACCAGGGTGACAAGGGCGCCTTCGGCCGCGTACCGGGCCATGGTGGCGCCGTTGTTGATCGACTCGTCGTCGGGGTGCGCGTGCACGAGGAGCAGACGACGGGCGGGGAGATCGGTCATGGCCCCACCCTACGAGGCGGGGCCGCGGGTGACCGCCCGGGTCAGAACTTGAGGCCGGAGATCATGCTCGCCACGTTGGTGGTCAGGGTGGTGATGGAGTCGGAGAGGGAGGAGCTGGCCAGGTAGAAGCCCAGGAGCGCGCAGATCGCCGCGTGTCCGGCTTTGAGCCCGGATTTCCGGATCAGCAGGAAGACGACGATCGCCAGCAGCACCACCACGGAGATCGAGAGTGCCACGGCGGTTCACCTCCACCTTCGGTCGGATATGCGAGCACTGAGTCGAGCGGGACGCGTACGGACGGTGCCGGTGGTCGGGGCGTCGGGCATGTGCCCGGCGCTCGCCCACATGTGCATACCCACGGAGAGGCATCCACCAAGCGCTACGGATCATAACTATCCGTGCCCTCGCATCGATCGGCGTACGGGCGCACAGAGGGGGCGTACAACGCTACTTTCAGCCGTATGACCATGCATCAGCAGTCTTCGTCCGCCCCATCCGTGGGGCTCTCCTTCCCGCGCCTGCACGCCCGCACCCAGCGGTTCGGCCTCGGTGTGCCGCGCGGGTTCTCGGTGTCGCCCGACGGGGAGCGGGTCGCCTTCGTCCGCTCCGGATCGGGGACCGACCGGACACACGCGCTGTGGGTGCTCGACCTGCCCGCGGACGGCGGGGAGCCGGCGGAGCGGGTCGTCGCGGAGCCTTCGGCGCTGCTCGCCGGGGCCGCGGAGGAGCTGTCCGCGCAGGAGCGGGCACGGCGGGAGCGGAGCCGGGAGGGGTCGGCGGGGATCGTCGGGTACGCGGTGGACGCGACGGTCGAACTGGCGGCGTTCGCCCTGTCCGGACGCCTTTTCACGGCCGAGCTGCGGGCCGGTACGGCGCGGGAGCTGACGGTCCCGGGGCCGGTGATCGACCCGCGGCCGTCGCCGGACGGGCGCCGGGTGGCGTATGTGTCGGGGGGTGCGCTGCGGGTGGTCGGAGCGGATGGTTCCGGTGATGCGGAACTGGCTGCTCCGGAGGACGCGCACACCACGTACGGATTGGCCGAATTCATCGCATCGGAGGAGATGGGCCGGGACCGCGGATTCTGGTGGTCGCCCGCCTCGGACCGGCTCCTGGTGGCCCGGGCCGACGACCGGGCGGTGCGCCGCTGGTTCATCGCGGACCCGGCGCACCCGGAGCGCGAGCCGCAGCGGGTGGGGTACCCGGCGGCGGGGACGCCCAACGCGGAGGTGCGGCTCTTCCTGTACGGCCTCGACGGCGCGCGCACCGAGGTGGTGTGGGACCGGGAGCGCTTCCCCTACCTCGCGCGCGTGCACTGGTCCGCGGCGGGCGCTCCGCTGCTGCTGGTGCAGGCGCGGGACCAGCGGAGCGGGCGGATCCTCGCGGTGGACACGGCGGCCGGCACGACGGCGACCGTGCGGGAGGAGGAGGATCCGGCCTGGCTGGAGCTGCTGCCGGGGGTGCCGTGCTGGGCGCCGGACGGGCGGCTCGTCCGGGTCGAGGACCACGGGTGGGAGGCCTCCCGGGCGACGGACGGTGGGCGGCCGGCGGGCGAGGGCGGGACGCGGGCGCTGACCCTCGGCGAGGAGCGGCTGACGGACGCCTCGCTGCATGTGCGGGCGGTGCTCGACGTGGGCGAGGACGACGTGCTGGTGTCGGCGTCGGCGGGCACGGGCGCGGTGGAGCCGGAGACCGGCGAGGCCCATGTGTACCGGGTGTCGGAGCGGGGCGTGGAGCGGGTCTCGGAGGGCGTGGGCTGGCACGGGGCGGTGCGCTGCGGGGCCGTGACCGTGCTGGTGTCGGCGCGGCCGGACGCGCCGGGAGCGGTGGCGCGGGTGCTGCGCGAGGGGCGGCCGGTGGCGGTGGTGGGCTCGTACGCGGCCGAGCCGCCGCTGCGGGCCCGGCCGGTCCTCACGGAGGCGGGCGAGCGGCGGATCCCCTGCGCGGTGCTGCTGCCGTCCTGGTACGAGGAGGGGCAGGGGCCGCTGCCGGTGCTGATGGATCCGTACGGCGGCCCGCACGGCCCCCGGGTGGTGGCCGCGCACAACGCGCACCTGACCTCGCAGTGGTTCGCCGAACAGGGCTTCGCGGTCGTGGTGGCGGACGGCCGGGGGACGCCGGGGCGTTCTCCGGCCTGGGAGAAGGCGGTGCTGCGGGACTTCACGGTGGCGCTGGAGGACCAGGTGGCGGCGGTACGGGCGCTGGCGGAGCGGTTCCCGCTGGACCTGGGGCGGGTCGCGATGCGGGGCTGGTCGTTCGGCGGCTATCTGGCGGGGCTCGCGGTGCTGCGCCGGCCCGACGTCTTCCACGCGGCGGTGGTGGGGGCGCCGGTGACCGACTGGCGGCTGTACGACACCCACTACACCGAGCGGTACCTGGGCACGCCGGAGGCGGATCCGGAGGTGTACGCGGCGCAGTCGCTGCTCACCGACGACGGCCTGTCGGCGCCGGAGGAGCCCGCCCGGCCGATGATGGTGGTGCACGGTCTGGCGGACGACAACGTGGTGGTGGCGCACGCGCTGCGGCTGTCGTCGGCGCTGCTGGCGGCGGGCCGGCCGCACGAGGTGCTGCCGCTGTCGGGGGTGACGCACATGACCCCGCAGGAGCAGGTGGCGGAGAACCTGCTGCTGCTCCAGGTCGACTTCCTGAAGCGGTCGCTGGGCGGCTTCCCGGGTCACCAGCCGGGCGGGCGCGGGTAGGGCGGCGGCGGGACCGCCGCCGGGCTCCGGGGGCCGGGCGCCGCGTCGGGGACGCCGCGCCCGGCGAGGAGGACGAGGACGGCGGCCCCGGCGAGCACGCCGTAGCCGGTGGTGGCCAGGCCGGGGACGTCGACCTGGGGGGCCATCACGTAGTGGACGTCGAGGTGGAGGTGGACGCGGGCGATCCGGGCGAGTTCGGCGAGGCTGACGGCCAGGAGGACGCCGCCGGCGAGGAGGCCGGGGGCGCGGGTGTGGCGGGCGGCGGTGAAGGCGGAGACGGCGGCCGTCAGGTACAGGGCGACGAGGACGGCGGAGAGCCAGCCGGGCGGGACGCCGAGGGCGGCGTCGAGGGCGGACCTGCCGCCGGTGAAGCGGTCGACGGCGAGCCGGGGGTCGGCCCGGGCGGCGAGGCGGACCTCCCGGGCGAGCAGCAGGAGGGCGGCGACGGCGAGCAGGAGGCCGGCGGCGACGGCCGGTCCCGGGCGGGGCCGGGTGGGGACGGGCTCGTCGGGGCCGCGGGGCGGGCGGCGGCCGGTGAGGGCGGTGACGAGGAGCCCGGCGGCGAGGGCGAGTTCGGTCAGGGCGGTGACGAGCGGGCCGGTGTTGTGGGTCCAGAGGCCGGGGAGGCGGACGGCGAGGGTGAGGGCGCCGGTGGCGGCGAGCGCGGCGGCGGCGTGCCGGGAGCGGAGGGCCGCGAGGGCGGTGCCGGCGGCGGCGAGGCAGAGGACCGGGTCGAGCAGGGTGGTGGCCGACCGGGCGCGGGAGTGCGTGAAGCGGTCGCCGGTCCAGTACCGGAACAGGTCCTCGGGCGAGCCGAGGGCGGCGAGGTCGCGCAGGATCCAGACGAAGGGGACGAGGGCGAGTGCGGCGGCGAGCGCGGCCCCGGTGAGACGTGCCGGTCGAGTCACAGTCACGCGGCCGATACTCACGGTCGGGGGCGGCCGGGACAAGCGGTTCGGGCGGATGGCCGGTGCCGAGGTGACGGAGTACGGCCGGCGGGGCTCCGAGAGAAGCCCCGCCGGTCGACGGCACCCGCACGGCCGCATGTCCGACAGGATCCAGTATGCGGATATCGGAGCCGATTCCCGGCGGTTGCGGGGGTGTTACAGGGTCTTCGGGCTGCCCGGCTCCTCCGGAGGCCCCGGCTCGCCGGGCGGTCCCGGCCTCTCCTGCTCGTGCTCGTCCCGCTCCTGATCCTGAACCTGATCCTCCTCCTCCTCCGCCGCCGCCGCGGCCTCCGCCGGGGCGGGGCCCTCCTCCAGGGGCTCCACGTGGTCGAGCGAGTCCTCCGGCGGGACGACCGTCTTCTCCTCGGCGAAGTGGCAGGCGGAGTCGTGCTTGGCGGGGGTGTCGATGAGGCGGAAGACGGCCGGGACGGCGAGCAGCGGGACCTCCAGTTCGCACCGCTCCCGCGCCTTCCAGCAGCGGGTGCGGAAGCGGCAGCCGGAGGGGATGTTCGCCGGGGAGGGGACGTCTCCGGTGAGGATGATCCGCTCGCGGTGGGCGCGGGCCTCCGGGTCGGGCACGGGCACGGCGGAGAGCAGCGCCTGGGTGTAGGGGTGGGTGGGGTGGTCGTAGATCTGGGCGTCGGTGCCGATCTCGACGATCCGGCCGAGGTACATGACGCCGACCCGGTCGGAGATGTGCCGCACGATCGAGAGGTCGTGGGCGATGAAGACGTAGCTGAGGGAGAACTCCGACTGGAGCCGGTCGAGGAGGTTGACGACCTGCGCCTGGACGGAGACGTCGAGGGCGGAGACCGGCTCGTCGGCGACGATGATCTCGGGCTGGAGGGCGAGGCCGCGGGCGATGCCGATGCGCTGGCGCTGGCCGCCGGAGAACTGGTGCGGGTAGCGGTTGATGTACTCGGGGTTGAGGCCGACGACGTCGAGCAGGTCCTGGACCTTGCGGCGCCGGTCACCCTTCGGCGCGACCTCGGGGTGGATCTCGTACGGCTCGCCGATGATGTCGCCGACCGTCATGCGCGGGTTGAGCGAGGTGTACGGGTCCTGGAAGACCATCTGGATGTTGCGGCGGACCGCCTTGAGGGCGCGCGCCGAGAGCTTGGTGAGGTCCTCGCCCTTGTACCTGATCGTGCCGGAGGTCGGCCGCTCCAGGTTGACCAGCATCTTCGCGACGGTGGACTTGCCGCAGCCGGACTCGCCGACGATGCCGAGGGTCTCGCCGGCGGCGAGGTCGAAGTCGACGCCGTCGACGGCCCTGACCGCGCCGACCTGCTTCTTGAAGAGGATGCCCTGGGTCAGCGGGTAGTGCTTGTGCAGGTCCCGGACCTCGAGAATCGCCTCAGCCATGGAGGCACTCCTTCCAGAAGTGGCAGGCGCTGGTGCGCGGGACGGGCGATTCGGTGACCTCGTACAGCGGGGGCACGTCGGTCCGGCAGACGTCCTGGGCCATCGGGCAGCGCGGGTTGAAGGCGCAGCCGGGCGGGATGGCGAGCAGGTTGGGCGGCAGGCCCTTGATCGCGTAGAGCTCCTGGCCCTTCTGGTCCAGGCGCGGGATCGAGTCGAGCAGGCCGCGGGTGTAGGGGTGGGCGGGCGCCTTGTAGATCTCGTGGACGGGGGCGTGCTCGACGATCCGACCGGCGTACATGACGGCGATCTTGTCGGCGACGTCGGCGACGACGCCGAGGTCGTGGGTGATGAGGATGAGGCCCATGTTGAGTTCGCGCTGGAGCTCCGCGAGGAGGTCCATGACCTGGGCCTGGACGGTGACGTCGAGGGCGGTGGTGGGCTCGTCGGCGATGATCAGCTCGGGTTCCAGGGCGAGCGCCATGGCGATCATGATGCGCTGGCGCATGCCGCCGGAGAACTGGTGGGGGTACTGGCCGACGCGTTCCTTGGCGGCGGGGATGCGGACCCGGTCCATCAGCTCGACGGCCTTGGCGCGGGCGTCCTTCTTGCTCGCCCCGCGGTGGACGACGAACATCTCGCCGAGCTGTTCGCCGACGCTGATGACGGGGTTGAGGGAGGAGAGGGCGTCCTGGAAGATCATCGCCATCCTGGCGCCGCGGACCTTCCGCCGCTCCTCCTCCTTGAGCGTGAGGAGGTCCTGGCCCTGGAAGAGGATCTCACCGCCGGTGATCTTCCCGGGCGGCATGTCGAGGATGCCCATGACGGCCTGGGCGGTGACGGACTTGCCCGAGCCGGACTCGCCGAGGACGGCGAGGGTCTCCCCCGCGTCGACCGAGTAGTTCACGCCGTTGACCGCCTTGGCCACCCCGTCCCGGGTGTGGAACTCCACGTGCAGGTCGCGCACTTCGAGCAGCATGGGTGTCCCTACCTCAGCTTCGGGTCGAGGGCGTCGCGGACGGCGTCGCCGAGCATGATGAAGGCGAGCACGGTGATCGCGAGCGCGCCGGAGGGCCAGAGCAGCATGTGCGGGGCGTTGCGGATGTACGGCGAGGCCGAGGAGATGTCGATGCCCCAGGAGACGGTGGGGGGCTTGAGGCCGACGCCGAGGAAGGAGAGCGTCGCCTCCAGGGAGATGTACGTGCCGAGCGCGATGGTGGCGACGACGATGACGGGCGCGACGGCGTTGGGTGTGATGTGCCGGAGCAGCATCCGGGAGTTGGAGGCGCCGAGCGCGCGGGCGGCCTGCACGTAGTCGTTCTGTTTGGCGGTGATCACCGAGCCGCGGGCGATGCGGGAGAGCTGCGGCCAGCCGAGCAGCACCATGAAGCCGATCACGGGCCAGACGGTGTTGTTGCTGACGACGGAGAGCAGGACGAGGCCGCCGAGGATGACCGGGATGGCGAAGAAGATGTCGGTGATCCGGGAGAGGAGGCCGTCCCACAGTCCGCCGTAGAAGCCGGCGAGGCCGCCGAGGACGGAGCCGAGGAGCGTCACGCCGAGGGTGGCGAGGACGCCGACCTGGATGGAGGCCCTGGCCCCGTAGACCGTGCGGGTGTAGACGTCGCAGCCCTGCCCGTTGAAGCCGAAGGGGTGGCCGGGCTGGGAGCCCTCCTGGGCCTTGGAGAGGTCGCAGTCGAGCGGGTCGCCCGAGGCGATCAGGGACGGCCAGATGGCGATGACGACCAGGAAGAGGATGACGAGACCGGAGACGATGAAGACCGGGTTGCGCCGCAGGTCGTGCCAGGCGTCGGACCAGAGGGAGCGGGCCTTCTTGTCGGGCCCGGTGCCCTTCGGACCGCCCGGGGTCTTCTCCAGGGTCTCGCCCTCGGCCATGGCGAGGTCGGTCGCTCCCCCGGCCCCGGTCGCGGCGATCGCGCGGCCCTCTTCCAGCGGTTCGAGCGGCTCAGGCATAGCGAATCCTCGGGTCAAGGACGGCGTACAGGAGGTCCACCAACAGGTTGGCCAGCAGGAAGATCAGGACGAGGATCGTCACGAAGCCGACCACGGTCTGGGTGTTCTGCCGGACGATGCCCTGGTAGAGCTGGTAGCCGACGCCGTGGATGTTGAAGATCCGCTCGGTGACGATGGCGCCGCCCATGAGCGCGCCGATGTCGGCGCCGATGAAGGTCACCACCGGGATGAGGCTGTTGCGCAGCAGGTGGCGGCTGATCACCCGGCGGCGCGGGAGGCCCTTGGCGACGGCGGTGCGGACGTAGTCGGCGCGCTTGTTCTCGGCGATCGAGGTGCGGGTGAGCCGGGTGACGTACGCGAGCGAGACGGAGGCGAGGACCAGGCCGGGGACGATCAGCTCGTCGAAGGTGGCGGCGGGCGAGACGGCGGGGTCGATCCAGCCCCACTTGACGCCGAGCAGCAGCTGCACGAGCAGGCCGGTGACGAAGGTGGGCACGGAGAGCACGACCAGGGTCAGCAGCAGGACGGTGGTGTCGACGGGCCGGCCGCGCTTGAGGCCGGTGAGCACGCCGAGGCTGATGCCGATGACGATCTCGAAGAGGATGGCGACGATCGTCAGGCGGATGGTGACCGGGAAGGCGGTGGCCATCAGCTCGGTGACGGGCTGTCCGTTGAAGGCGGTGCCGAAGTCGCCGGTGAAGACGTTGCCCATGTAGGTCAGGTATTGCTGCCAGACGGGCTTGTCGAGGCCGAACTCCTGCCTCAGCCGGGCGGCGGTCGCCGGGTCGCAGGCGCGGTCGCCGCAGAGTCCGGCGATGGGATCGCCCATCACGTTCACCATCAGGAAGATCAACAGCGTGGCGCCGAAGAAGACCGGGATCATCTGCAGCAGCCGCCGGATCACGTATCGACCCATGCGAGGCTCCGGGGGTTGGCTCCGGGAAGGGGTGGGGGAAGGCGTACGGCCCGGCGCGGGAGGGGTCCGCGGGCCGGGCCGTACGGCGCCGATCTGCTACGGCCTGCGGCCGGTCACTTGACCGTGATCTGGTCGTAGACCGGGACGCTGAAGGGGTTGAGGGTGACGTTCTCGACCCGGTCGGAGTAGCCGGCGCTGCCGTTCTGGTACCAGAGCGGGATCGCGCCCATGTCGTCGCGGAGGACCTCCTCCGCCTGCTGGAAGAGTCCGACGGCCTTCGGGATGTCGGACTCGGCGTTGGCCTGGTCGACGAGGTTGTCGAACTCCTCGCTCGTGTACTTGCCGTCGTTGGACGAGGCGTTGGTGTAGTAGAGCGGCTGGAGGAAGTTCTGGATCAGGGGGTAGTCCATCTGCCAGCCGGCGCGGAAGGGGCCGGTGAGCTTCTGGGTGGTGACCTGGTTGCGGTAGTCGGCGAAGGTGCCGATGGGGTTGCCGACGCAGGCCGTGTTGTTGCCGAGGGCCCGGTTGATGGAGTTGCAGACGGCGTCCACCCACTCCTTGTGGGAGCCGGTGTCGGCGTTGTACGAGATCTTCATCGTGCCGCCGGGGATGCCGCCGCCCTCGGCGACCAGCTTCTTCGCCTCGGCGGCGTCGTACTTGCAGAAGTCGCCGCAGATGTCCTTGAAGCCGCCCTCCTCGCCGAGGACCGGGGAGGTCCAGTCGACGGCGGGCGTGCGGGTCTTCTGGAAGATCGTGTCGGTGATCTGCTGGCGGTCGATGGCCATCGACAGGCCCTGGCGGAGCTTCTCCTGGCCGGGCTTGTTCCACGCGTCGTCGTAGAACGGGAACGACAGGGTCTGGATGATGCCGGCCGGGGTGTTGATGTACCGGTCGCCGAGGTCGGCGGAGACGTTCTTGAGCTGGGCGGCCGGCACGTCGTCGACGAGGTCGAGGTTGCCGGCGATCAGGTCGGTGTAGGCGGTGTTGTTGTCCGTGTAGACCTTGAGGGTGATGCCGCCGTTCTTGGCCTTGTCGTCACCGGGGTACTCGTCCCAGCGCTTGAGCTCCATCTGGGAGCCCTTGGCGTACGAGTCGATGGTGTACGGGCCGTTGCCGACGGGCTTGGACAGCCAGGCGTCGTGGTCGTCGAAGAACATCTTCGGGAGCGGGGCGTAGGCGGCGTAGCCGAGGGTGTCGGGGAAGGTCGAGAACTTCTGGGTGAGCTTGACCGTGAAGGTCCGCGGGCCGGTGACCTTGAGGCCGGACATGGTCTCGGCGGTGGCCTCGCCCTCGTCGGGGTGGACCTTGTCGTACCCCTCGATGTAGCCGAAGAAGTAGGCGTTCTTCTGGTTGTTCTTCAGGCTGGCGCCGTAGTTCCAGGCGTCCACGAAGGACTGGGCGGTGACCTGCTCCCCGTTGGAGAAGGTCCAGCCCTCCTTGACGGTGACGGTGAAGTTGGTCGAGTCGGTCGTCTCGATCGACTCGGCCAGCATGTCCTTCGCCTCGCCGGTCTTGGGGTCGTACTGCTTGAGACCGCGGAAGATCATCGACAGGACCTTGCCGCCCTGGACCTCGTTGGTGTTGGCCGGCTCCAGCGGGTTCTGCGGGTCTCCCCAGGAAGAGCTCACCACACCGTCGGCCCCTCCGCCGCCGCTGTCGTCACCGCCGCCGCAGGCGGTCGCCGCGAGGGCGACGGCGGTGGCCAGTGCGGCCCACTTGGCGTGCGTGGCTCCGCGCATGGAGTGCCTCCCGATTGTCCTAAGCGTGACTTAGGGCCCAATATCACCCGATATTGACGGGAGTGCACTTTCATGGCGTCCGAGCGGGTACCCGAGCGGTCACGCGGACGCGGAAGGGCCCCTCGCACCCGGCGGGGGTGCGAGGGGCCCTGGTCCTTCGGACCGTCACGGTCGGTCAGCCCGCGTGGACCACGTCCCGCTCCTCGGCGAAGTGGCACGCCGACTCGTGGGCCGCGGGGGTGTCCTGGCCGCGGAAGCGCTCCGGGATCGCGAGCAGCGGCTGCTCCTCGGCGCACTTCTCCTCGGCCTTCCAGCACCGGGTGCGGAAGCGGCAGCCCGACGGCGGGTTGGCCGGCGAGGGCACGTCGCCCGTGAGGATGATGCGGTCGCGGTGGACACGGGCCTGCGGGTCCGGCACCGGCACGGCGGAGAGCAGCGCCTGGGTGTACGGGTGCGTCGGGTGGTCGTAGATCTCCGCGTCCGTACCGATCTCGGCCATCTTGCCGAGGTACATGACGCCGACGCGGTCCGAGATGTGCCGGACGATCGACAGGTCGTGCGCGATGAAGATGTAGGACAGGTTGAACTCGTCCTGGAGCTTCTCCATCAGGTTGATCACCTGCGCCTGGACGGAGACGTCCAGGGCCGAGACGGGCTCGTCGCAGATGATGATCTCCGGGTTGAGCGCGAGGCCACGGGCGATGCCGATGCGCTGGCGCTGGCCGCCGGAGAACTGGTGCGGGTACCGGTTGATGTACTCCGGGTTCAGGCCGACGACGTCGAGCAGGTCCTGCACCTTGCGGCGCCGCTCGCCCTTCGGGGCCACCTCGGGGTGGATGTCGAAGGTCTCGCCGATGATGTCGCCGACCGTCATGCGCGGGTTGAGCGAGGTGTACGGGTCCTGGAACACCATCTGGATGTTGCGGCGGACAGCCTTCAGCGCGCGGCCGGTCAGCTTGGTGATGTCCTGGCCCTTGTAGAAGACCTCGCCCGCGGTGGCCCGCTCCAGGTTCATCAGGAGCTTGGCGACCGTGGACTTGCCGCAGCCGGACTCGCCCACGATGCCGAGGGTCTCGCCCTGGTAGAGGTCGAAGGAGACCCCGTCCACGGCCTTGACCGCGCCGACCTGCTTCTTGAAGAGGATGCCCTGCGTCAGCGGGAAGTGCTTCTGCAGGTTGCGCACCTGGAGGATCGGCTCCCCCCGCTGGACGGGGACGTCCAGCGCGGCGGCCACGGCCTCGTCGTTCTTGCTGAGCTCAGCCATGGATCGTCTCCTTCCAGAAGTGGCAGGCGCTCTTCCGGCCCGGGAGATCCGCGCCGTCCTGCTCGGTGACCGGCGCCAGGGCCGGGATCTCCGTACGGCAGAGATCGGTGGCCTTGGGGCAGCGCGGGTTGAAGGCGCAGCCCGTCGGGACCTTGAGCAGGTTCGGCGGCAGACCCTTGATCGCGTAGAGCTCCTGGCCCTTCTGGTCCAGGCGCGGGATCGAGTCCAGCAGACCCCGGGTGTAGGGGTGCGCCGGGCGGCCGTACAGCTCGTGCACGGGCGCCTGCTCGACGATCCGGCCGGCGTACATGACGGCGATCTTGTCCGCGACGTCGGCGACGACGCCGAGGTCGTGGGTGATCAGGATCAGACCCATGTTGTACTCGCGCTGGAGCTCCGCGAGGAGGTCCATCACCTGGGCCTGGACCGTCACGTCGAGAGCCGTGGTCGGCTCGTCGGCGATGATCAGGTCGGGCTCCAGGGCGAGCGCCATGGCGATCATGATGCGCTGGCGCATACCGCCGGAGAACATGTGCGGGTAGTCGCCGACCCGCGCCTTGGCGGCGGGGATCTTGACCTTGTCCATCAGCTCGATGGCCTTGAGCCTGGCGTCCTTCTTGGACAGGCCCTGGTGGACGCGGAACATCTCGCCGAGCTGGTAGCCGACGGAGAGGACCGGGTTCAGCGAGGAGAGCGCGTCCTGGAAGATCATCGCGATCTTCCGGCCGCGGATCTTGCGGCGCTCCTCGTCGGACATCTTCAGCATGTCCTCGCCGCGGAACAGGATCTCGCCCTGCGGGATCCTGCCGGGCGGCATGTCGAGGATGCCCATGATGGCCTGGGCGGTGACGGACTTGCCCGAGCCGGACTCGCCGAGGACGGCGAGGGTCTCGCCGGCGTCGACCGAGTAGTTGACGCCGTTGACCGCCTTGGCCACACCGTCACGGGTGTGGAACTCGACGTGCAGGTTCTTGACTTCGAGCAGCGGGCCGTTGTGGTGCGCGCTCTCGCGCGGCGCCGGGACGGTCGCGGTCTTGTTGATCGTGCTCACGATGTACGCCCTCCTCAGCGCAGCTTGGGGTCGAGGGCGTTGCGCACCGCATCGCCGAACATGAGGAACGAGAGCACCGTGATCGACACCATCACCGACGGGACGATCAGGACGAACGGCGCGTTGCGCAGCTGCTCACGTCCCGTGGAGACGTCGCCGCCCCACGACACCGTCGGCTCGGCCAGGCCCACGCCGAGGAACGACAGGGTGGCTTCGGCCGCGATGTAACCGCCGAGGGCGATGGTGGCGACGACGATGATCGGCGCCAGGGCGTTCGGCAGGATGTGCTTCAGCAGGATGCGCGTGGTCGAGGCGCCGAGCGCCTTGGCCGCGACGACGTAGTCCGCCTGCTTGATCGTGATGACCGCGCCGCGGGCGACACGGGCGATCTGGGTCCAGCCGAGGAAGGCGAGGGCCAGGATCACGACCCAGACGGTGCGCTCCTCGAAGGTGGTGAGGACCACGAGGGCGCCGAGCAGGAACGGGATGCCGAAGAAGATGTCGGTGATCCGGGACAGGATCGTGTCCGCCCAGCCCCCGAAGTAGCCGGCGAGCATGCCGACCAGGGTGCCGAGCAGGGTGACCAGGACCGTGACGCCGATGCCGACGGTGAGCGAGGCGCGGGCACCGTAGACGATGCGGGCGTAGATGGAGCGTCCCTGGCCGTCGTAGCCGAGCCAGTCGGGGGCGAAGAAGTTGCCCCAGTTCGGCTTCTGGAGGTAGTGGTTGGCCAGGTCCGCGTGGCGCGGCGAGGCGCTCGTGAAGAGTCCGGGCCAGAACGAGATCACCAGCAGCAGCAGGATCAGCGCGGCGGACACCAGGAACATCGGCTGGCGGCGCAGGTCGTGCCAGGCGTCGGACCAGAGGGAGCGCGCCTTCGCGGGCGCGGGACCGGACTCCGGACCCGGTGCGACGGTCTCGGTGACGACAGGACCGGGAGCGGTCAGCGTCTTTCCGTCAGTCGTGTCAGGCATACCGAATCCTCGGGTCCAGGACCGCGTAGAGCAGGTCGACGAGCAGGCTGGTGAGGAGGTAGACGAGGATGATCAGCGACGCGATGCCGACGACGGTCATGCCCTCACGGCGGAACAGCGCCTCGTAGATGGCGCCACCGACGCCCTTGACGTTGAAGATGCCCTCGGTCACGATCGCGCCGGTCATCAGGGTGCCGATGTCGGTGCCCAGGAAGGTGACGACGGGGATCATGGAGTTGCGCATCAGGTGGACGCCGACGATCCGGCGGCGCGGCAGGCCCTTGGCCACCGCGGTGCGCATGTAGTCGGCGCGCAGGTTCTCCGCCATCGACGTACGGGTCAGCCGGGCCACGTACGCGAGGGACAGCGAGCCGAGCACGATGGCCGGCAGCATCATGTCCGTGATCGCCGGGTCCTCCGGCACGGTGGCCGTCGTGATCTCGAACTGGAAGGCGAAGAGGTACTGCATCAGGAAGCCCAGCACGAAGGAGGGCATGGAGATCAGGACCAGCGTCAGGGTGAGCAGGCCGCGGTCCCGGATGCTGTTCGGGCGCAGACCGGCGACGACACCGAGACCGACGCCCACGAGCACCGTGAAGGTGAACGCGAAGATCGTCAGCTGGATCGTGACCGGGAAGGCGGCGGCGATGATGTCGGCGACGGGGCGGCCGCTGACGATCTCGGTGCCGAAGTCGCCCTGCAGCAGGTTGCCGAGGTAGCTCGCGTACTGGAGCAGCAACGGCTTGTCGAGGCCGAGGTCAGCCCGGATGCTGGCGAGTCTTTCGGGGTCGAACGACTGATCGCCCATGAGCGCTCTGACGGGGTCACCGGGCAGCGCGTACATCATGGAGAAGATCAAAAGGGTGGACCCGATGAAGACCGGGACCATCTGGAGCAGTCGTCGTACGACATAGCGCCCCATGGGTGCCTCCGTGAGGGGTTTACAGCAGCTGCGGGGGCCGCCCGTTTCGAGAGGGGGCGGCCCCCGCAGCCTCCCGCCGTCGCCGGTTCAGGCTGTGGCGGGCGATGGCCGAGTAGAGGGGGTGAGCTGTGCGAACCCGATTACTTGGGGGTGACCGCGTTCAGCACGATCTCGCCGTGGAAGTCGACACCCACGTTGGTGACGGCCTTTCCGTGGCCGGCGTTGGTGCGGTAGTACCAGAGCGGGATGGCCGGCATCTTCTGCGCCAGCTTCTTCTCCACCTCCTGGTACGCCTTCACCGACTCCTCGATCGAGTTGGCGTTGTCACCCTTGGCCATCAGCTCGTCGATCTCCTTGTCGGAGAAGCGACCGCTGTTGGACTCGGCCTTGGAGTGGTAGAGCTCCTTCAGGAAGTTCACGTTGACCGGGTAGTCGGCGATCCAGCCACCGCGGTACATGCCCTTGACCTGGTTGGCGTCGCGGGCCTCGAGGTCGGTCGGGAAGTCCGGCTTCGGGTCGCCGACGCAGTCGACGCCGGTGGCGTTGCGGATCGACTCGCAGACCGCGGTCACCCACTCCTTGTGGCCGCCGTCGCTGTTGTACTGGATGGTGAACTTGTTGCCCGGGACGCCGCCGCCCTCGGTGATGAGCTGCTTGGCCTTGGCCGGGTTGTACTCGGTGATCTCACCGAGCTCCTGGAAGCCCTTGACCTGCGGCGGGGTGAAGCCCTTCGCCGGGGTACGGGTGTTGTTCAGGACGGTCTTGGTGATCGTGTCACGGTCGATCGCCATGGACAGACCCTGGATGACCTTCGGGTCGATGTCCTTGAAGGTCTTCGAGTACCAGGCCGGGACGAGCGACTGGACGCCGGCGAAGGACACCTCGAGCGCACCCTCACCGAGGTCCTGCTTGTACTTCGGCAGGTCGGTCGGGCCGACGGTCTTGACGATGTCGAGGTTGCCGGAGAGGAGGTCCTTGTAGGCCGCCTCGACCGTCGTGTAGCTCTTGAACTGGAGGCCCTTGTTCAGGGCACGGTTCGGGCCCTTGTAGTCGTCGAAGGCCTTCATCTGGATGAGCTTCTTGCGGTCCCACTTCTCGAACTGGTAGGGACCGTTGCCGACCGGCTTCAGGCCGAAGGCCTTCGGGTCGTCGTAGAAGACCTTGGGCAGCGGGGCGAAGGTCGTGTAGCCCAGCTTGTAGTTGAAGTACGGGACCTTGGTCTTCAGCTCGATGGTGAAGGTGCTGTCATCGAGGACCTTGAGGCCGGACATGGCCTCGGCCTTCGGGTCGCCCTTCTCGGGGTTCAGGTCGTCGTAGCCCTTGATGTCCGAGAACCAGTAGGCGTTCTTCTGCTTGTTCTTGGCGTTGGCGTACCAGTTCCAGGCGTCGACGTACGACTTGGCCGTGACGGCCTCGCCGTTGTGGAACTTCCAGCCGTCCTTCAGCTTGACGGTCCACAGCTTCGAGTCCTTGGTCTCCACGGACTCGGCGTTGGTGAGGACGATCTCACCCTTGTCGTCGAACGTCAGCAGCTGCGTGAAGAGCGCACGAATCGCGTAGCCACCGTTGGACTCGTTCGTGTCGGCCGGGATGAGCGGGTTCTGCGGCTCGCCGACGTCGATGGAGACGTAGCCCTCGGGCTTGCCCGAAGCCTTGCTGTCCTTCTTGGTCCCGCCGTCGCTCCCGCCACAGGCGGTCGCAGCCAGGGCGACGATGATCGCGCCCGTTACCCACTTGGCGCTCTTGGCACCGCGCATGGGTTTCCTCCTCATGAGTCCACTTGTCACTACGAGAAGGGCACTTCGAGACCTGCCGACACCCCTGACGGCGCTGATCCCCCGGTACCCCGAGTGTGCTCGTGAGTCGGCACTCCCCACAGTGCGTGACCCATTGACCCGAGCTCAATGCAGCCAACTATTAAGTACGCCCGAGCCGTAAACCACACTTAAGTGGTCTCGTTTTGACAACATCACCAAGGCCCCAGATACCGAAATCCGGACAAACTGAGCACAGACAGACACCCCCGAAACGGACCGTTAACACACGTACCGGAGAGCGATGACCGGAATCCGGACGCGAGGGCGGGGCAATGCGTTTGACGAAAAGGGCCTGGCCACTCGCACATGATGCGAGTGGCCAGGCCCTTGGTGTGAGATGCGGCTCAGCCGTTTTTCAGCCGTCGCTCAGCCGCTTTCCGGCCGTCGCCGGCGGCGCGTCAGCTGTTCTTGGCGCGCGAGGCGGAGCGGCTGCGCTCCTTCTGGTCCAGGACGACCTTGCGGATGCGGACGGCCTCCGGGGTCACCTCGACGCACTCGTCGTCGCGGCAGAACTCCAGGGACTGCTCCAGGGAGAGCTTGCGCGGCGGGACGATCGCCTCGAACGAGTCGGCCGAGGAGGACCGCATGTTCGTGAGCTTCTTCTCCTTGGTGATGTTCACGTCCATGTCGTCGGAGCGGGAGTTCTCGCCGACGATCATGCCCTCGTACACCTCGGTGCCGGGGTCGGTGAACAGGACGCCGCGCTCCTGGAGGTTGGTCATCGCGAAGGCGGTGACGGCACCCGCGCGGTCGGCCACCAGGGAGCCGTTGTTACGGGTCTGGAGCTGGCCGAACCACGGCTCGTGGCCCTCGTGGATGGAGTGGGCGATACCGGTGCCGCGGGTGTTGGTGAGGAACTCCGTACGGAAGCCGATGAGGCCGCGGGACGGGACGACGAACTCCATGCGGACCCAGCCGGAGCCGTGGTTCGACATGTTGTCCATCCGGCCCTTGCGGACGCCCATGAGCTGGGTGACGGCGCCCATGTGCTCCTCGGGCACGTCCACCGTGAGGCGCTCGACGGGCTCGTGGATCTTGCCGTCGACCTCCTTGGTGACGACCTGGGGCTTGCCGATGGTGAGCTCGAAGCCCTCGCGGCGCATCTGCTCGACCAGGATGGCGAGCGCGAGCTCGCCGCGGCCCTGGACCTCCCAGGCGTCCGGGCGCTCGGTCTCCAGGACGCGGAGCGAGACGTTGCCGATGAGCTCGCGGTCGAGGCGGTCCTTGACCTGGCGGGCGGTGACCTTGCGGTCCTTGACCGCCGACTTGGCCTCGGCGCCCTTGCCGGTGCCGCCGCGGCCGACGAGCGGCGAGGTGTTGGTGCCGATGGTCATGGAGATGGCCGGCTGGTCCACCGTGATCAGCGGCAGCGCGATCGGGTTCTCCGGGTCGGCCAGGGTCTCGCCGATCATGATGTCGGGGATACCGGCGACGGCGCAGATGTCACCGGGGCCGGCGACCTCGGCCGGCTTGCGGGTGAGGGCCTCGGTCATCATCAGTTCGGTGATGCGGACGTTGGAGACCGAGCCGTCCCGCTTGATCCACGCGACCGTCTGGCCCTTGCGCAGCTCGCCCTGCTCGACGCGGAGCAGCGCGATGCGGCCGAGGAAGTTGTCGGCGTCCAGGTTGGTGACGTGGGCCTGGAGGGGGGCCTCCTCGTCGTACACCGGGGCCGGGACGTGCTCCAGGATCGTGGAGAAGAACGGCTCCAGGTTCTCGGAGTCCTGCGGGACCGTGCCGTCCTCCGGCTTGGTCAGCGAGGCGACGCCGTCGCGGCCGCAGGCGTAGACGATCGGGAACTCGATCTGGTCCTCGTCGGCGTCCAGGTCGAGGAAGAGGTCGTAGGTCTCGTTGACGACCTCGTCGATCCGGGAGTCAGGGCGGTCCGTCTTGTTGATGCAGAGGATGACCGGCTTGCGCTGCTGGAGGGCCTTGCGCAGCACGAAGCGGGTCTGCGGGAGCGGACCCTCGGAGGCGTCCACCAGGAGGACGACGGCGTCGACCATCGACAGACCGCGCTCGACCTCGCCACCGAAGTCGGCGTGGCCGGGGGTGTCGATGATGTTGATCGTGATCGGGGCCCCGCCGTCCTTGGGGTGATACTTCACCGCCGTGTTCTTGGCGAGGATCGTGATGCCCTTCTCACGCTCCAGGTCGTTCGAGTCCATCATGCGGTCGTCGAGCTGCTGGTGGGCGGCGAAGGCACCGGCCTGCTTGAGCATGGCGTCGACGATGGTCGTCTTGCCGTGGTCGACGTGGGCGACGATGGCGACGTTACGGATGTCGTGGCGCGTGGGCATGGGTGGCTTGCGCTTCTCTCGGATCGTGGGAATCGGCGTCAGTTCCTCTTACGCCCGCCGGGCGGACGCGCCACGGCTATGTCCTATGGTACGGGGCTGCCGCGCAAGGGGCTTCCCCGGATCGATCCGAGAGGGTCTACTGGGACGTTTCAGGGTGGGTCACAGGGTGTGGGGAAAGTCATGCGGTCCGGGTCAAGGGGCCGACGCGATCCTGCCCGCCGGGGTCACCGGCGGGCAAGGAACTTGAGCTGCTTCTGAGGTTGTGACCTGTTGTTTCAGCGGTTCGACGGGCTACCCTTGGTCGTTTCGCTCTTCTTGAAACCGATGTCCTGGTACTGGGGGGCGGCGAAGCCCCAGGCGCCGGCGTTCACCACGTCCTCCCTGGCGGCCACCAGCTGGGGGCGCTGGTAGAGCGGGATGGATCCGGCCGCGGCCCAGATCCGGGCGTCGGCCTGGCGGATCAGATCACCCGCCTCCTCCTCGTCGAGGGTGCCCGCGGCCTGGTCGAAGAGCTGGTCGATCCGGTCCGTGCCGACGCGCGAGTAGTTCTGCTCGACCAGCAGGGAGCCGTCCGAGGCGGGCTCGGGCTTGGCGAAGATCGGCCGGGCGTCGGTCGCCGGGTAGGCGGAGGCGGGCCAGGAGTAGAGGGCCAGGTCGTAGTCGCCGGAGGCGATGTGGTCCTTGAAGAAGCTCTCGTCGGAGACCTTGGTGACCTCGGTACGGATCCCGACCGCGTCGAGCATCCGGACGATCTTGTCGCCGACCGCGCGCAGCGTCTCCGAGCCGGGCCCCGAGGGCAGGACGAAGCGGAGGCTGAGGGCCTTGCCGTCCTTGCCGAGGGCCTGCGAGGCGGCGGGTACGGCGGCCGGGGCGGCGCTGCCCATGGGGGCGTAGGCGCCGGCGACGCCCTGGTCCGGCTTGGTGTTGCCGGGGCGGGCGGCGCGGGCGCCGGTGTCGAGGGCCTCGGCGCGGGCGAGGAGGGCGGCGCTCTCCCGGGCCGCGGCGGGAGCCGGGGCGAGCACCCGGGTGCCGCTCTCGGGGCCGCCGGGGGCGGCGGGGACCTCGCCGGGCTTGTCGTCGCCGACGATGTAGAGGCCCTCGTCGGACGCCTTGTCCTCGGTGCCGGCGGTCTTCTTCGCGGTGTCGGCCTGCTTCTCGGCCGCCGCGTCCTCCTCCGGCTTCTTCTTTCCGGTCCCGGAGCCGGTTTCGGCGTCGGAGCCGGTCCCGGAGTCCTTGCCGGCCTCGGAGCCGGCCTTCTCCGCCTCGGAGCCGGCCTTCTTCTCCGCCTCGGAGCCGGCCTTGGTGCCGGCCGGCTTCTTCTGGGCGCCGCCGGGGACCCAGCCGGCGTCGGCGAGGAGGGCGCGGGCCTCCTTGGTGTCCTGGTCGCCGAGGGCGTCGCTGCTGTCGGCGTAGGCGGCCTGTCCGGCCAGGGCGAGGTGGCTGCCGGGCGGCTCGGCCGGGAGTCCGAGCGGCTTGAGCACGGATTCGGCCAGTTCCCTGCGGTCGATGGCGCGGGCGACCGCGCGCCGGACCCGCTCGTCGGCGAGCGGCCCGGACTCGCCGTTCAGGGAGAGCTGGGTGTAGGCGGGCTCCAGGGACTTGCGGACGTCATAGCCGGCGAGGGTGTCCTGGTCCTTGGCGTAGCGGGCGACGGCGGCCTTGTTCTCGGCGCGGGCGGCCCGGACCTCCTCGGCCAGCTCCTCGTCCTCGCCGTGGGCCAGCGCCCAGGAGCCGAGGGCCTTGCCGGGGGTGATCGAGGAGCCGGGGCCGTGCAGCCGGGCGGCCTCGGCGCCGCTGCGGCCGGCGTCGGCGTCCTTGACCGCGAGGGCGATGCGCTCGGCGGTGGAGCGGTCGATCTCGGCGAGGTCGAGCTTCCCGCCGGCCAGGGCGGCCTCGCGGCCGGCGCGGGGCACCGCCCGCAGGACGAGGCTGTCGAGCTTGGCGGCCCGGCCCCACCAGCGGGGGTTGCGGGTGAGGGTGAGGTCGCCGGTCTTCCGGTCCGTCTTGCCGAGGAGGAACGGTCCGGCGGTGGCCTTGAGGGTGGTGCGGGCCCCGTCGTTGAAGGAGTTCGGGGAGCCCATCACCTGCTTCGGGTAGAGCGGGGTGAAGAGGGAGCGCCAGTCGGCGTAGGGCTTGGCGAAGGTGACCCGCACCTCCAGGTCGTTCTTGCCCTTCTCGATCTTCTCGATCCGCTCGTACCCGGCGTTCCTGGCCGTCCAGTAGGCGGTGTCCCGCCCGCTGAGGGCCCGCCACTGGGCGACGAAGTCGGCGGCGCCGATCTCGCGCCCGTCGCTCCACACGGCCTGCTGGTTGAGCTTGTAGAGGACGACCTGCCGGGGCTCGGTGTCGACGACCTCGGCGCTCTCCAGGTAGTCGGGGTTGATCCGGGGCCTGCCGCGCTCGTCCAGGGTGTAGAGGGCGGGCAGGACGGCGCCCGCGACGCGGCCCGTGGTGGCGTCGGCGTCGGCCTGGAAGGCGTTGAGGGTGGAGGGCAGCGCGTCCACCGCCCAGCGCAGGGTGCCTCCGTCGTCGACCAGGGCGCGCGCGGTGGGCGCGTTGTCCTGGGCGGCGGCCGGGGCGGCGTCGTCCTCGTCGGAGCTGCATCCGGCGAGGACGGTGACGGCGAGGACCGCGCTGGTGAGGGTGGCGACGGAGCGGAGTGTCCGGGAGCGGGGACTCCTGGACGGACCGGCCCATGTCCTCCCCCGGGGGGCGCCGACCTGGGACATGACTTTTACCCCTTCGTCCGGTTTCGTGCCATGTGGAGATGATCAGACTCTCTTACTCATCCCACTGAACGGCACCCGGCGGACGCGGCCCTTCCGACACGGCGGCGGAGCCCGGCAAACCCACTCGTGCGGCCCAACAGACCCGCGCCGGAGCGGTCTTGCGCGGCTCCCCGCGCCCGCCGCCTCAGCCGGTGCGGGCCCAGCCGGCGCGGTAGGCGGCCCAGTCGCCCGGTTCCTCCGCGAAGTCCACGTAGAGGGCGACGCCGAAGCGCTCGCGGCCGGGGTCGGTGCGGCCGAGGCCGAGCCGGACGCCCCGCACGCCGGCGGCGACGGTCTCGGCGCTCTCGTGGTGGCCCAGGTCGTCCTCGTGGAAGAAGGGCAGCCCCATGAGCAGGTCGGTGCTCTCCGGGGTCACCTCCAGGGCGAGCGCGGTCTGCTGGGCGACGTAGCCGCCGTACAGGGACTCCAGCGGCATCCAGGTGTCGTACGACATCACGGCGATCTGGTCCACCCGCCGGGCCACCTCGCCGAAGTACTCCTGCGACCACCACTTGCCGTTGTCCCCGAAGAGCAGCAGCGCGGAGTGGGCCCCCGGGAGCGGGTCGATCTGGTGGGCGGCGACGGAGAGCAGGGCCTTGCGGGCCGTCGTCGTACGCCGCAGGTCGTCGAGGAGCGTCAGGTAGTCGGCGTCGCCGGACTGGAGCGGCTCCAGGTCGAAGTGGACCCCGTCGAAGCCGGCGTCGAGGATCTGCCCGGCGGAGGCCGTGACGGCCGCGCGGGAGGCGGCGTCGGAGAGCCGCAGGCCGACCGGGCCGTCGTTGGCGAGGATGTCGCCGAGCCACGCCTGGACCCGGACGCCGGGCAGCGTCCGGTGGACGCCGTCGATCAGCCACTTCGCGCGCGGGTACCGGGCGGTCGGCAGGGTGCCGTCGTGTTCGAGCGGGCCCGCGTGGACGTAGAGGTCCTTGATCCCGGTGCCCTTCAGCCGTTCGGCGAGGGCCTTCAGGTCGGCGTCCCGCTTCCTGCCGTCCACCCACGCGTGCCCGATCCAGTACGCGTCCTTGCCGCGCGTGCGGGCGTCGTCGCGCAGGTCGCCCGCGTAGCTGACGCGCAGGGCGAGCGCGCCGAAGAGCGGCGGCACGATCAGCACCAGCACCAGGCCCAGCACCCACCAGCGCCCCTTGCGCCACATCCGTTTCAGTCGTCCGTCCACCCGTGCCCCCCGGAGCGTCGTGGGTCTCCCCGTCGCGCGGAGACCACCGTAGAGATCAGCTCTGACAGGGACGCCCGCGCCTCGGTGATCGGTTTCCGAAGCCCCTCCCTCCGGTCGCGCGGAGGTTCCGTCCGGTCGCGAGGGTGCATACCAGTACATAACCTCCCCTTTGTGACCGGAATAGCCACCCGAGCCCTGCTCGCGATGCTGGTGGCGGCGTGGTGGCTCGTGGCGCCCGCCGCGGCCGGCGCCCGCGCCGACGACCCCGTCGTCCTCCCCTCCGACGGGCAGATCCTCGACCGCGTGGGCGCCCTGCGCGACCGCAGGCCCGAGGTCGAGGCGGCCCTCGACCGGCTCTACGAGGACCGGCGGATCCAGCTCTTCGTGGTCTACGTACGGGACTTCTCCGGCCGGGACGGGCAGGACTGGGCCGACGCGACCGCCGAGCGCAACGGGCTCGGCCTGGACGACGTGCTGCTCGCCGTCGCCACCCACGACCGGCGGTACGGCTACTCCGCCGACCCCGACTCGCGCCTCGGCCAGGCCCAGCTCGACGACGTGGCCCGGACGGCGATCGAGCCGGCGCTCCGGGAGGACGACTGGGCCGGCGCGGCGATCGGCGCCGCCGACGGCTACTCCGCCGTCCTCGCCGGGCTGCCCGTGCCCGTCCCGTCGATCACCCCGGGACCGGCGGACCCGGGCGGACCCGGCGCCGTCTCCGGGACCGACCTGATCCTTCCGGTGGCTCTCGTCGGCGGCGCCGGGGTGGCGGCGGTGTGGGCGTACACCCGCCGGCGCCGGCGGGCCACCACCCGCACCACGCCCGGCGGCGGCCAGGGCTGGGGCCGGCCCGCACCGCCCTCCCTGGAGGAGCTGGACGGCGAGGCCCGACGGGCCCTGGTCGCCACCGACGACGCCGTCCGCACCAGCCAGGAGGAACTGGGCTTCGCCACCGCCCAGTTCGGCGAGGAGGCGGCCCGCCCCTTCGAGGAGGCGGTGGCCTTCGCCAAGGAGCGGCTGACCGCCTCCTTCAGGCTGCGGCAGAAGCTCGACGACTCCTTTCCCGAGGACGACGCCACCCGGCGCGCGATGCTCGACGAGATCCTGCGGCACTGCGCCGAGGCCGACGCGCGGCTCGACGCGGAGACCGAGGACTTCGACCGGCTGCGGGCGCTGGAGCGGACCGCCCCAGAGGCGCTGGCCGCGGTGGAGAGCGCCTTCCGCGAGCAGACCGGCCGGGTCTCCGGTGCCGAGGCGGCGCTGGCCGAGATGCGCGAGCGGTACGCCGGGACGGCGGCCTCGCCGGTCGCCGGCGACGTCGAGCAGGCCAAGGACCGGCTGGTCTTCGCCACCACCCACGTCAACCAGGCCCGCCAGTCCGTCGACGCCGGCGACACCGGCTCTGCGGCCGTCCACGTACGGGCCGCAGAGGGCGCGGTGGACCAGGCGGCCCGGCTGATCGAGGCGGTGGACCGGCGGGCGCGGGAGCTGGCCGAGGCGGCGGGCAGGCTGCCGGGCGCGCTCACCGAGACCGACGCCGACCTGGCCGAGGCGCGGGGGCTCCTGGAAGGGGCCGCCGAGGGCGACCCGACGGGTGAGCTGCGCGGCCGGATCGCCCGCGCGGAGGCGGTCGCGGCGGAGGTGCGGGGGGCCGTGGAGGCGGGGCGGTACGACCCGCTGGACGCGCTGCGCCGGGTCGAGGAGGCGGACACGGCGCTCGACGCGGCGCTGGCGGGCGCGCGGGAGCGGGAGTCCGGCGACCGGCGCGCCCGGGACCTGCTCGACCAGGCGCTCCTGACGGCGCGTTCGGAGCTGGGGGCGGCCTCCGACTACGTCCAGACCCATCGGGGCGCGGTGGGGAGCGAGGCCAGGACCCGCCTGGCGGAGGCACAGCGGCGTCTGGAGCGGGCGCGGGCGCTGGCCGCGGACGAGCCGCAGGAGGCGCTGGCGGAGGCACAGCGCGCGGACGGGCTCGCGCGGCGCGCGCAGGAGCTCGCGGAGCAGGACGTGCGCCGCTACGGGAACCCGAACGGGCTCGGCGGTGTATCAGGGAGGGGAGGGAGCGGTGGCGGGCTCGGCGGGGCCGTGCTCGGCGGCATCATCCTCGGCGGGCTGTTCGGCGGGGGTTCCGGCGGAGGAGGGGGCGGGCGTGGGGGCGGTTTCGGGGGTGGCTTCGGGGGCGGAGGTTTCGGCGGCGGGCCGGGCAGCTTCGGCGGCAGCGGCACGCGCGGCCGGCGGGGCGGCGGCGGCCGCTTCTGAGTTCCACGTCCACGACACCCTGCAAGGAGCGGTGCATGAGCAAGCAGACCATCCTCGGCCGCGTCACCCAGCTGGCGAAGGCGAACATCAACGCCCTGATCGACCAGGCGGAGGATCCGCAGAAGATGCTGGACCAGCTGATCCGCGACTACTCGGGCAACATCACGGAGGCCGAGGAGGCGGTGGCGGCGACCATCGGCAATCTGCGGCTGATGGAGCAGGACCACGCGGAGGACGTGGCCGCGGCGGCCGAGTGGGGCGGGAAGGCCCTGGCGGCCAGCCGGAAGGCGGACGAGCTGCGGGCGGACGGACGGGCGGCGGAGGCGGACCGCTTCGACAACCTGGCGAAGGTCGCGCTGGGCCGCCAGCTCCAGTCGGAGAAGGAGGCACGGACGGCCGAGCCGACGATCGCCGCGCAGACGGAGGTGGTGGACAAGCTGACCTCCGGCCTGGACCGGATGAAGGCCAAGCTGGTCGAGCTCCGGGCCAAGCGGGACGAGCTCGTGGCGCGCTCCCGCTCGGCGCAGGCGCAGAACACGATGATGGACGCGGTGAAGAACATCGACGTACTGGACCCGACGAGCGAGCTGAGCCGCTTCGAGGACAAGGTGCGCCGGGAGGAGGCGCGGGCGCTGGGCAAGCAGGAGCTGGCCGCGTCCTCGCTGGACACCCAGTTCGAGCAGCTGGACGCGCTCGGGGACGAGGCGGAGATCGCGGCCCGGCTGGCCGCGCTCAAGGCGGCCTGACGGGCCCGGGCGCGGCGTCCGGGACCACGCGCGCGGGCCCGGACCCCGCTCAGAACATGCTGAGGAGCTGGTCCACGGTGGGTTCCGCCGTGGGCCCGCCGTCGGGCAGGGCCAGCTCGAACCAGACGGTCTTGCCGCGCGGGGTGCGGCGCGAGCCCCAGGACGCGGAGAGCAGTCCGACGAGCTGGAGGCCGCGGCCGCCCTCGTCGGTGTCCTTGGCCCGGCGTCGCCGGGGCTGGACGAGGCCGGCGTCCCACACCTCGCAGACGAGGGTCCGGTCGCGCAGTAGCCGGAGCCGTATCTCGCCCTCGCCGTACCGCAGCGCGTTGGTGACGAGTTCGCTGACGAGGAGTTCGACGGTGTCGACGAGCGCGTCGAGGCCCCAGGCGGCGAGCCGGCCGCGGGCGAGCTCCCTGGCCCGCCCGACGGAGCGGGGCTCGCGGGGCAGCCGCCAGTCCCCCACCGCGTCGGCGGGCAGTCCCCGGATCCGGGCCATCAGGAGGGCGATGTCGTCCTCGCCGTGGCCGGTGTCGAGGGTGGTGAGGACCCGGTCGCAGACGTCCTCCAGGGGGCGCTCCCGGTCGGCGAGGGCGCGCCGGAAGGCGCTGAGGCCCTCGTCGAGGGGGTGGTCGCGGGATTCGACGAGTCCGTCGGTGTAGAGGGCGAGGAGGGAGCCCTCGGGGAGTTCGACCTCGACCTCCTCGAAGGGCTCGCCGCCGACGCCCAGCGGCATCCCGGGCGGCACGTCGAGGAGCAGCGCCTCCTCGCCGGGTTCGACCAGGACGGGCGGGAGGTGGCCGGCGTTGGCGAAGGTGCAGCGCCGGGTCACCGGGTCGTAGACGGCGTAGACGCAGGTGGCGAGGTAGACCTCGGCGAGCTCGGGGCCGCGGTTCTTGTGCGAGCGGGACTGCTGGGCGCCGATGGGGGCGCCGAGGCCGCGGGCGATCTCGTCGAGGTGGGAGAGGACCTCGGCGGGTTCGAGGTCGAGCTGGGCGAGGGTGCGGACGGCGGTGCGCAGTTCGCCCATGGCGACGGCGGCGCGCAGGCCGCGGCCCATGACGTCGCCGATGACCAGGGCGGTGCGGTGGCCGGGGAGTTCGATGACGTCGAACCAGTCGCCGCCGACCTCGGCGGCGTCGGTGCCGGGGAGGTAGCGACAGGCGATGTCGAGTCCGGCGGCCTCGGGGTCTCCGGGCGGGAGGAGGCTGCGCTGGAGGATGAGGGCCCGCTCGTGCTCGCGGCGGTAGAGCCGGGCGTTGTCGATGCAGACGGCGGCGCGGGCGGCGAGTTCGACGGCGAGGGCCCGGTCGCGTTCGCCGAAGGGTTCGCTGCCCTTGGCGCGGGAGAACTGCGCGAGGCCGACGACGGTGTCGTGGGCGAGCATCGGGACGACCAGGGTGGAGTGGACGAGCTCGCCCTCGCCGCCGGGCACGGTCCGGACGCGGCCGGTGCGCAGGGCTCCGGCGCACGGGGAGTTGAAGGGGTAGCGGTGGACGGCGCCGACCTCGATGGGGGCGGGTCCGCCGGGGTCGCCGGCCGGTCCGTGGCCCTCGTCGGTCCTGAGCGGGGTGTCGGAGACGGCGCTCGCGAAGGCGACTCTGCGGAGTTCGGCGCTGCCGGCGCCGTAGCCGACGTCGCGGGAGCTGCCCCAGCGGCCGGGCGGGGCCTCGTCGCCGGTGAGGAGGCCCTGGTAGAGGTCGACGGAGGCGAGGTCGCAGAAGCCGGGGACGGCGACGTCGAGGAGTTCGCGGGCGGTGGCCTCCAGGTCGAGGGAGTTCCCTATGCGGGCTCCGGCCTCGTTGAGGAGGGCGAGGTTGCGGCGGGCGCTGGCGGCCTCGCGGGCGGCGTTCTGCCGGCGGGTGACGTCGATGCCGAGGCCGGCGACGCCGATGGGGCGGCCGGAGCCGCTGTGCACCCGGTAGAGGTTGATGGACCAGTGGCGGCGGATCCGGGCGCCGGGGGCCGCGCCGGTGATCCGGAGGTCGGTGACGGACTCTCCGGTCTCCAGGACGCGCCGGAGGGCGGTGGTCATCCGGTCGGCCTCGGGCTTGGCGAGGTAGTCGTGGACGCTCCGGCCGCGGTGGTCGTCGGCCTCGCCGCCGAAGACGGCGGCGAAGCGCTGGTTGGCGCGCTTGACGGTGAGGTCGGTGCCGAAGAGGAGGAAGCCGAAGGGTGATTGGCCGAAAATCGCCTGGGAAGCGGCGAGGTCGGTCTCGATCCGCCGGAGCGCCCGGACGTCGACGACGATGCAGAGCGCGGCCCGCTCGCCGGTGTCGGTCTCGGTCGGCATCACGTACATCTCGGCGATGCCGTGCGGGCGGTCCCGTCCGGGGGTGCCGGTGGGGTGCGGGATGCCGGAGGCGGCGGGGATACGGAAGGGGACCAGGCCGGTCCACTCGCGTCCGTCGAGGATCTCCTTGACCCGCTGGTGGCCACGATCGCGCAGCTCGGCGGGCATGAACGCCTCGACGGGGTCCTTGCCGCGGGCTTCCTGGGCGGACACCCCGAAGAGGTCGGCCGCCCGGCGGCTCCACTGGTCGACGCGTCCGTCGGGCCCGAGGGAGAAGGAGGCGACCCGGATGTAGTCGTAGATCGAACCGGGCGGGCTGCTCTGCCACACGACGCCGCCCGTCGTCTCGGATATCTCGCTCACGCGACCGTCCCCTCCAGCTCACCGCACCGGACCGGCCATGCCCGCAGTATTCAGCACCGCGGGCTCCGGCGGCACGACGTCCACGATCACAGGGTGGTCTCGGTCGGCTCGTGACCCGCTCCCGTGATCGTCGTCCCTCTCTCTTTACTCACCAGGGAGAGCCAGCTCGAACCATACGGTTTTCCCGGTGCTGCCCTGCCGGGTCCCCCAGCGGCGCGCGGAGCAGGCCACGAGACCGAGCCCGCGGCCCCCCTCGTCGTCGGGTCCCGCGGGCCGCTCGGTGGGCGGATCCGGAAGCGGATCGGAGACCTCCACGAGGAGGGCGGAGTGCCGGGGCGGGTCGGCGGAGGGGCCGTCGGCCCGCAGGATCCGCACGCCGATCGGCCCGGAGGCGTACCGCAGCGAGTTGGTGACCAGCTCGCTGACCAGCAGGACGGCCACGTCTCCCACGGCCGGGTCGATCTCCCAGGAGCGGAGGGTCTCGCGGACCGCGTGGCGGGCGGTGCGCACGGCGTCGGCCTCCGCCGGGAAGTTCCACTCGGCGCGGACGCCGTCGGTGTCGATCACACGCGATCACTTCCCCAACCGTGGTGCGGCAGGAAGAGGATCACCCTCTCCCGAGGGACCAATGGGGACATACCCCCAATCAAGGGCGAAATATCCCTTCGGGGGCGGCTACCGGCGCACGGTGGCACGAACGGCGTAGGCGGCGGCCCGTACGCGGGGATCAGGGGCGCGCGGCGGGGAGCCTGAGCGCCGCTTCCGCGACGGCGGGGCGGTCCTGGTCGAGCCAGTCCACGGCGTCGAGTTCATGGCGGGAGAGCCAGCGCAGTTCGTCGTGGTCCTCCAGCGGGCGGGGCTCGCCGGAGAGGAGCCGGGCGGTCCAGACCCTCAGGACGTAGCCGGGCTTGAGGGGCCATTCGCCGGGGATCCGCTCGCCGGGCTCGGCCTCGACGCCGAGTTCCTCGCGCAGTTCGCGGACGAGGGCGTCCTCCGGGCGCTCGCCGGGCTCGACCTTGCCGCCGGGCAGCTCCCAGCGGCCGGCGAGGTCGGCGGGGGCGCTGCGGCGGGCGGCGAGCAGCCGGCCCCGGTCGAGGAGGGCGGCCGCGACGACGACCACGGCACCGGTCCCGTGCTCGGGTCCGGTGCCGTGGTGTGTGGTGCTTTCGGTCATGCCCGCGAGGGTAGCCGGGGCATCAGGGGGTGGGCGCGACGCGTTCGACCCAGTAGATCTGCTTGTGGCCGCGGGAGTCGAGCGTGTCCGCGATCTTCTGGGCTTCGTCCTGGGTGGCGTAGCGCCCCACCCGGTAGCGGTTGCCGTTGTCGTCCTGCCGTATCACGAGCCACGGTTGGACGGCGCCGCTGTCGGTCATCAGGCTTCTCCCTCCGCCGGGCCAGACAACACCATGGATCTCCCGGAAACCTCGATCCGCATATGCCTGAGCTTACGCCTGACCTTCACACAGCGGATACGGCTTTTCACCAAGAGATACGGATCGGCCGGGAACCGACGCATGGCGACCGAAGCGGCCCGTACCGGACACCGGGAACCGGCCCGGAAACGCGGAGCCGCCCCGGCCGGTGTCGTCGGCGGGGCGGCGGGCGGGGAACAGGTCCTAGCGGACCGGGAGGTGGTACGAGAGGCGGTAGCGGTCGGCGGGGACGACGATGTCGGCGGTCTCGACGGCGCGGCCCGAGGCGTAGAAGGTGCGCTCGACGACCATCACCACGTGACCGGGTACGCCACCGAGGACGAGCAGTTCCTCGGCGAGGCCGGGACGGGCGCCGACCTCCTCGACGACGTTGTCCACGACGAGGTCGATCGCCGCCATCCGCTCGACCACGCCGCAGCCGCCGAGCGGCCCCTCCTCGGGGAGCATGACCGGGGTGCGGCCGGTGACGGCGAGCGGCTCCCAGGAGGTGGCGATCATCATGGCCTCGCCGCCGTCCCGGTAGACGTACCGGGTGCGCATCACCCGGTCGCCGGGCTCGATGGACAGGCGGGCGGCGATCTCGCGGTCGGCCGGCTCCTGCTCGCTGCGCGCGTCCCAGGTGCCGCGCGCGCCCTCGGCGGCCTGCTCCTGCCGGAAGGGGGTGGCCCCGGAGGCGGGGCGGTAGCCGGAGCGGGCGACGCGGCGGGGCACCGGGCGCTCGCGCACATACGTCCCCGAGCCGGAGCGGCCCTCGACGAGCCCCTCGGCCATCAGCACCTTGCGGGCCTCCAGCGCGACGGTGTCCGACACCCCGTACTCCTCGCGGATGCGTGCCTGCGAGGGGAGACGGGTATGGGGCGGGAGCGAGCCGTTCGCGATCTTCTCCCGCAGATCGCTCGCCACGCGCAGATAGGCGGGCTGCTCACCGAACGTCAATGGACACTCCCCTCAGGTTGACGGACAGCTACAGCGTGGCAACCGAATGTCGCCATCCGCAAGCATGGGCCAGAGTTTCACTCGAAGTGATGAAGGTGAACCTTCTCCCCTCAACCCCTTGACCCCTATTGGTCTGGACCAATAACTTCCTGCCTGCGCGTCCACGCTCCATCCCGCCTCGCACAGGAACGAGCCCATGCGTCCCAGAGTCCTGACCAAGCTGACCCTCGGCACGGCCGCGGCGGCCGCCCTCGGCCTCCTCGCCACACTGGCCCCCGCCGCCGACGCACACCCGCACCACCCCACCCCCCGGCCGCCCGCCGCCGAACACGCCCTCAAGCGGATCGGCTACTTCACCCAATGGGGCATCTACGGGCGGAACTTCCAGGTCAAGGACCTGGACACGAGCGGCTCCGCGGCCAAGCTGAGCCACATCAACTACGCCTTCGGCATCGTCGACAAGGCCGGCAAGTGCGTCATCGGCCCCGTGCCCGGCTCCGACCCCTGGGCCGACTACGTGCGCCCGGTCGACGCGGCCACGTCGGTGGACGGCGCCGCCGACACCGCCGAGCAGCCGCTCGCCGGCAACTTCAACCAGCTGCGCGAGCTGAAGGCGAAGCACCCGAAGCTCAAGGTCATGATCTCGCTGGGCGGCTGGAGCGGATCGGCGTACTTCTCCGACGCCGTGCGCACCCCGGCCTCCCGCAAGGCGCTGGTCTCCTCCTGCATCGACCTGTACATCAAGGGCAACCTCCCGCAGGACGGCGCCCGCGGCGGCGCCGGGGCGGCCGCCGGCGTCTTCGACGGCATCGACCTCGACTGGGAGTGGCCGGGCTCCGAGGGCAACCCGGGCAACATCATCCGGCCCGAGGACAAGGTCAACTTCACCGCGCTGGTCCGGGAGTTCCGCACCCAGCTGGACGCGTACGGACGCTCGCTGCCGAAGCGGAAGCACTACGAGCTCAGCGCGTACGTGCCCACCGCTCCCGCCAAGATCGACGCGGGCTTCGAAGTCGCCAAGATCATGCGGGACTTCGACTTCGTGAACCTCCAGGGCTACGACTTCCACGTCTCCGGCGAGACGACCGCCAACCAGCAGTCCGCGCTCTTCGCCAGGAACGACTGGAGCGTCGAGGGGACCGTCAAGTCCTGGCTGCGGCGCGGCGCCCCGGCGCACAAGCTGGTGGTCGGCATGCCGTTCTACGGCCAGGGCTGGACCGGCGTGACCGGTGGCGGCGACGGCCTCGGCCAGCCCGCCGCGGGCCCCGCCCCGGCGACCTGGGCGCCCGGCTCCGAGGACTACAAGAACCTCAAGAAGCTGGCGGAGTCGGGGACGTACAAGCTCCACCGGGGTTACCGCAACGGCCACGCCTGGCTCTTCGACGGCACGACCCTGTGGACCTACGACGACCCGTCCGTGCTGCGCACCAAGTCCGCGTGGGTCCGCACCCACGGGCTCGGCGGCGCGATGATCTGGTCGCTCGACGGCGACACCGCCGACGGCGAGCTGATCAGCGCCATCGACCGCGGCCTCACCCGCCGCTGAACCATCCCGCTCCCCCGGGACCGCCCGCCGGCGGCTCCCGCGGGGCCGCGGACCGGTCCGCCGGCGACGGCGTCGCCGGGGCACGGGACGGCGGCTGGTCACGGGCCGCCGTCCCCCGCCCCCGCGTAGCCGCCGCCCGGCACCGGGGCCGGTCCGCGCACGACGGGGCCGGGTCTCTCGCGCGGAGACCCGGCCCCGTCCGCGTGCGCCCGGGTCCGCGGACCGGTCAGGCGGAGCCGTGGCCGCCCGGGGCCGCCGGGGGCGTGGCCGCCAGGCCCAGGGCCTTGCGGACCTCGCCGCTGCCGTCCTCCGGCAGCAGCTCCCAGGCGCGGTCGTACTGCTCCCAGAACGCGTCCGCGTCCTTCGCCGCGGCCAGCTTCGCCCACTGCCGGGAGGCGGCGTCCAGGCTCGTCACGTACGCGGCCATGGGGGCGCGCGCGGACTGCGGCCAGGTACGGGCCTTCAGCCCGGTGCGGGCCCGGTCGATCGCTTCGCGCACCTCGGCCGCCCAGGCGCGGTCCGTCTCGATCCCGTCCTCGGGCTCGGTGTCCGGCTGCGCGAGGACGGCGTCCTCGATCGGGTTGGCGTGGGTCAGGAAGGCCAGCTGGTCGGGGGTGAGCGTGGTGCGGTCGGAGCGCAGCGAGCCCTTCGTCCGCTCCTCGCCGCCGAGGCCGCAGGCGATGCGGTGCTCGCCCTCCGCCCACGACCGCCGGTCCGGGAAGTAGGAGAGGCTCCACACCTCCTCACCGAGCGTCCAGGTGTCCAGGGCGTACGCGGCGCCCATGGTGTCGCACCGCTCCTGGCCGATCCGCTCCAGCTCCTTCTCGCCCGGCCAGCGGTCGAAGCCGGTGACCTCGAAGCGGCCGGTGATCTCGCCGTCGTGGGGCGCGGCGCAGTCGACGACCCTGACGCCGAGGGTGTACTCGCCCTCCTCGGCCTCGTCGAGGAAGCACTGCCCGGTGCGCAGGTCCATGGGCATGCGGGCGGACGCGGCCTCCCGCATGCCGTCGTTGAACGCCTTGAACGCCTCCTGTATCTGGCCGGTGAGCAGGCCGAGGAGGACGAGCAGGGTGCTGACGGAGGAGAGGACGATGCCGGCGACGGCGAGCCCCTTGCCGTTCTGCCCGCGCTTCCTGATCTGCCGCAGCGAGAAGACGCCGAGGACCAGGCCGAGCGGCGGGAGGCAGCAGACGATGCCGCTGACGAGCGAGCCGATCGCGAGGCCGTTGGTCGTCGCCGGGGGCTGCCCGTACGGCCCGTAGGGGCTCGGGGGACCGGCGTAGGGCATGCCCGGGGACGTGTACGGGCCGGGGGCCGCGTACGGGCCGGCGGCCGGGTACGCGCCCGGAGCGGGCGTGCCGGGCGGCACCGGCTCGGACGGCTGGGGCGGCGGGGTCGGCTCCACGGACACGTGCTCCTGTTGGGGCGGGACGAACAGACGATCGGGCGCGCGCATCGTACGTCGTCGGGCCGGGGCGGCCTCGACGCGGGGCACGGCGAAGGGGCGGCCACCGGGTGGTGGCCGCCCCTCGTGAGGATGTCGCTCAGGGACTCATTCCCGGGCGGGGGTCCGTGCCCGGGCGGGGACGCGTGCCCGGGTCAGAACTGGAGCGCCCAGGAGTCGATCTTGCCGGTGTCCGCGTTCGCGTTGTCGGTGACGCGGAGCTTCCAGGTGCCGTTCGCGACCTCGGAGGAGGCGTTCACCGTGTAGGTGGTGTTGATGTTGTCCGAGCTGCCGCCGGTGCCGAAGGCCTTCAGCGTGTAGGCGGTGCCGTCGGGGGCGATCAGCTGGACCTGGAGGTCACCGATGTAGGTGTGGACGATGTTCACCGGGACCTGGAGGGCGGACGGGGCGTTGCCGGCGACGCCGCTGACGGTGACCGGGGACTCGACGGTCGCGTTGTCGGCGATGGCGTAGTCGGCGGTGTTCTCGAACTTCTTGCCGGGCGGCGGGGTGGTGCCGCCGCCGCCGACGAAGAGCAGGCGGTTCGGGGAGCCGGTGCCCGGGTTGGTCACCACGTTGGGCGTGGCGTTGTTCACCAGGGCGGTCCCGACCTGGGCCGGGGTGGCCGTCGGGTTGTCCCCGAGGTAGAGCGCGGCGGCGCCGGCGACGTGCGGGGACGCCATCGACGTGCCGGAGATGGTGTTGGTGGCGCTGTCGCCGGTGTGCCAGGCCGAGGTGATGGAGGAGCCCGGGGCGAAGATGTCGACGACGGAGCCGTAGTTCGAGAAGCTGGAGCGGGCGTCCGTGTTGGTCGTGGAACCGACCGTGAGGGCCTCCGACACGCGGGCCGGGGAGTAGTTCGACGCGTTGGCGTTGCTGTTGCCGGCCGCGACGGCGTAGGTGACGCCGGAGGCGATCGAGTTGCGGACGGCCGCGTCGAGGGTGGCGTCGGCGCCGCCGCCGAGGCTCATGTTGGCGACGGCCGGCTTGACGGCGTTGCGGGTCACCCAGTCGATGCCCGCGACGACGCCGGCGGTGGTGCCGGAACCGTTGTTGTCGAGCACCCGGACGCCGACGATCTTGGCCTTCTTGGCCACGCCGTAGGCGGAGCCCGCGACGGTGCCGGCGACGTGGGTGCCGTGGCCGTTGCCGTCCTGGGAGACGTTGTCGTTGTCCACGGCGTCGAAGCCGTTGAAGGCGCGTCCGCCGAAGTCGGCGTGGGAGATCCGTACACCGGTGTCGATGATGTAGGCGGTGACGCCCTGACCCGCGGTGTCCGGGTAGGTGTAGCTCTGGTTCAGCGGGAGGGCCCGCTGGTCGATCCGGTCCAGGCCCCAGGACGGCGGGTTCGGCTGGGTGGCGTTGATCGTGAAGACGCGGTTCTGCGCCACGGACTTCACGGCGGGGTCGGCCGCGAGCTTCTTGGCCTGGGCCTCGGAGAGCTCGACGCTGTAGCCGTTGAGGGCCGAGGTGTACGTCTTCTTGATCTTCGCGCCGTACTCGGCGGCGACGGCGCGGCCCTCGGCGGTCTCGGCCTGCGCCGACTCCTCCAGGGTGACGATGTAGCTGCCCGCGATGGCGCCTGCGGCCCCGGCGTTCTGGATGACGCCCTCCGGGGCCGCCGGCGCGGCGACGGCCGGGAGGGCGGAGAGGGATCCGAGAGCGACGGCGGCGACGGCTATGGCCGCGGCGGTGGAGATTCTGCGGCGCGAGTCACGCATCACTGACATGCGAGGTGTCCTCCTCGTGGGGGGTGCTCCTGTGGGGACGGAGCCCGAGTGACCTTCACTCAAGACAGGGACATGACAAAGCTGTGGCGGGGGGTCGACGTGCGCCCCGCAGCTTCCGGCAGCCCTGCCGTCGACCGAAAGATTGACCGATCCATAGGAATCACACAAGGGCGCGCACACGACCGCAACACCAGTGCCACAGAGGCGACATGATTGATCGTCAGCTATTGGGGGACGACTCGCCGCGTTCACCTGCGGGATTCCGCACCGGCCGGAGCGTGCCCGACTCCCGCTCCGCGGGGGCGAATTCACAGACCCGAAACGCGCCGGCGGGCCCGTCCCCGATCCCCGGGAGACGGACCCGCCGATCCCGCACGACTCAGAACTCGTCGGCTCCGTTGCGGAGTTCGTGCGTCCAGTAGCCGGTCTTCGCGGCCTTCTCGTCGACGGCGATCCCGCCCGCCGGAGCCGCGACCACGATGCTGCCCTCGGCCGGGCCGTCGGCGGCGAAGAGGTTCACGAGGAACTCCTTCACCACCTTGTTGTCCTCGTGGACGCCGCCGAGGGAGACCCGCACGTTGGCGTACGCGGGGGCGCCCGGGTCCAGGACCACGGGGGCCGCCGGCTCGCTCGCGGCGACGGGCGGCACGTCCTTCGCCGTCTGGATCTCGCCGAAGGCGATCAGCGGGTGGCCGAGGAGCCGGCAGGCGCTGCCGGAGGTGTTGGTGGCGGTCAGCACGATGTGCTCGGTGGGCACCTCGTCGGCCTTCGCCGCGGTGACCTTCACGTCGTCGTGGGCGCAGACGGGCGCCTTGGCGTCGGCGGCGGTGCCGCCCGCCCCCTCGCCCTTGGCGGCGGCCGGGGCGGCGGACGCGGACGCGGTCGCCTCCCCCGACCCGCCGGTGGCGCCGGACCCTCCCGCGGTGCCGGTGGTGCCGGTGGTGCCGGTGGTGCCCGTGGCGCTCTCCCCGGAGCCGGTCGTGGCCGAGGCGGCCGGAGCGGCGGTCGTGGTCCGCGGCGCCGTCGACCCGGTCGCCGCCGCGCTGCCGGCGTCCTTCGCGCCCGCGTCCCCTCCCCCGCAGGCCGTCAGCGAGAGCGAGGCCGCGGCGAGGGCGGCGAGGAGAAGGGGCGTCCTGGTCGGGCGGTGAGTGGTACGCATGCGGTGTTTCCCCCGTGAGGCGTGAAGCGGTCGGTCGTTGCCGAGTACAGACTCCGCCCCGGCCCTGCCGTTCCGCTTGCGTACCGCTAACGCCCCGCCGCCAGCCGCGCGAGCCGCTCCGCCGCCCGCGCCGAGCCCTCCGTGAAGCCGGCCGCCTCGGAGTCGGCGGCGGCCCGTTCCAGCTGGTGGGCCGCCTCTTCGAGCCGCCCGATGCCGGCCAGCGCCTCGCCCCGCACGATCCGCAGCTGCGCCTGGACGACCACCGCGCCGGGCGCGACGAGTTCCCCGGCGCGAAGGACGTGCGCCAGCGCCTGCTCGTACTCCCCCGCGTTCAGGCAGTGCGCGGCCAGGTGCTGGAGGGTGAGCACCTGCGTCGACGGGTGCCCGGTGCGGTCGGCGAGCGCGACCGCCTCCGTCATCAGGGCACGGGCCCGCGCGCACTCCCCCGTGGCGTCGAGGACGGCGGCGTGGTTGACGACGGCGATGGCCTCGCTGATGGGATCACCGGCCAGCGCGGCGAGCCCCGGCGCCCGTTCGAGGTGGACGAGCGCCTCCGCGTGCCGCCCCTCCTCGTGCAGGATCCAGCCGAGCAGCGCCCGCGTCCGGGACTCCGCGTCGGGGTCGCCCGCCGCCACCGCCGAGGCGAGCCCCGCCTCCAGGAGCGGGGTCCAGCCGTCCTGGAGCCGCATCAGCATCAGCGGCCAGGCCACCAGCGCCAGCCGCCAGGCCCGGTCGTGCAGCCCGAGGGCGGCGGAGGCGGCCACCGCCCCCTCCAGGGCGGGGCGCTCGGCCGCGTACCAGTCGAGCGCCGCCGACCGCCCCTCGAACTCCGGGACCGCGGCGGGCCGGCGCACGTCGGCGGGCAGCGCGTAGCAGGGCTGCGAGCCGGGTTCGGCCGCCGCGTCGGCCGCGAGCCCCGCGTACAGGTAGTGGTCGACGAGCCGGCGCAGCCCCTCGGGGTCGGCCTGCGGCGCGAGGCCACGGGCGTAGAGGCGTACGAGGTCGTGCGGGGTCCAGCGGCCGGGCACCGCCTCCGTCAGCAGGTGCGCGGCGGCCAGCCGCTCCAGGTCGGCCGTGGCCCGCGCCGGGGTGGTGCCGGTGAGCGCGGCGGCGGCGAAGTGGTCCAGGTCGGAGCCGGTGTGCAGGCCGAGGGCGCGGAAGGCGCGGGCGGCGGACTCGGGGAGCTGCTGGACGGTGAGCCGCAGGGCGGCGGAGACGCCGACGTCCTCGACGTCGAGGAGGGCCAGCCGGCCCTGCTCGTCGGCGAGTTCGCCGGCCATCGCGCCGAGGAGGCGGCCCGGCCGCTCGGCGAGCCGGGCGGCCGTCACCCGCAGCGCGAGCGGCAGCCCGTCGCAGAGCCCGGCGAGCCGGACCGCCGCGTCCGGCTCGGCGGCGACCCGCGCCTCGCCGAGCACGGTCGCGAGGAGCGCCGTCGCCGCGTCCGGCGGCAGCTGGCCGAGCGGCACCGGGCGGGCCGCGTCGGAGGCGATGAGGCCGCCGAGCCGGTCCCGGCTGGTCACCACGGTCACGCACGCCTCGCCGCCCGGCAGCAGCGGCCTGACCTGCTCCGAGGAGCGGGCGTTGTCGAGGACGACGAGCATCCGGCGGCCCGCGGTGAGGCTGCGGAAGAGCGCCCCGCGTCCCGGCGCGGTCTCCGGCACCCGCTGCTGCGGCACGCCGAGGGCGAGCAGGAACTCCCGCAGGACGACGCCCGTCTCCGGCGCCGGGGTGTCGCTGAAGCCGCGCAGGTCGGCGAAGAGCCGTCCGTCGGGGAAGGCGTCCGCGCGCCGGTGCGCCCAGTGCACGGCGAAGGCCGTCTTGCCGACCCCGGCGGGACCGGTCACCAGGCAGACGGGGCCCTCGCCCGCGCCGGCCGCCCGGTCGAGCAGCCGGGTCTCGGCCTCCCGCCCGGTGAAGCCGCGCGGCGCCCGCGGCAGCAGTTCGGGCACGACGGAGGGTTCCCGGGCGGGCGGCTCGGGGACCGGCTCCGGCACCGGGGCGAGGACCGTCCCCTGGTCGCGGAGCAGCCCCGCGTACGTCTCGCTCAGCGCCCCGCCCGGGTCGACGCCCAGCTCCTCGGCGAGCAGCCGGCGGGTGCGGTGGTACCAGTCGAGCGCGTCGGAGCGGCGGCCCGCCCGGGCCAGCGCCGTCATGAGCGCGGCGGCCAGCGACTCGCGCAGCGGGTGCGCGACGGCCTCGGTCCGGAGCACGGCGGCGGCCCTGCCGTGCTCGCCCAGCTTCCCGTACGCCTCCGCCAGCGCCTCCACCGAGGAGAGCCGCAGCTCCTCCAGCGCGGTGGCGGCCGCCTCCAGCGGACCGCTCGGCACGGTGCCGGTGAGCGCGGGGCCCTGCCAGTACGACAGCGCCTCGCGCAGCATCCGTACGGCGTCGGCGGCGTGCCGCTGCGCGCCGGCGAGGCCCACCAGCTCCTCGAACCGGTGCGCGTCGACCAGCGATTCCGGCATCCGCAGCAGATACGCCGAGCCCTGCGTGGTGAGCTCGACCCCGTACGCCTCCGCGCCGTGCGCGGCGAGCAGCGCCCGCAGCCGCGAGACGTGCCCCTGGAGCACCGTCTTGGCGTGCGTCGGGGGCTCGTCCTCCCACAGCGCGTCCATCAGCGCGGTCACGTGCACGGACGTGTTGGGGCGCAGCAGCAGCGCGGCCAGCAGGCTGGTGCGCTTCGCCGGCCCGGGGGCGACGTCGCCGCCCTCCGTCACGACCGCGACGGACCCGAGCAGCCGGAACTCCACCCGTACCTCCGCGTTCCCTGTCCCCCGCCCCCGGCAGCCGAGAATACGCTGCGTTCCCGTCCCGACCTGCACCGATCCCGCCGCCGTCTCGGGATCCGGCCGAAACGGGACGTTCGGTCAGCCGGCGTCGGGGGGCGCCGCCCGGCTCAGCTCGCGCTCCAAGGCGCGCTCCACCTCCGTCAGGGGGACCTCGGGGCAGAGGCGTTCGGGGTGGCCGTCGGGCGGCGGGCGCAGGGGCTCGGGCGGCGGGGACGGGGGCGGGAGCCAGGGCGGCGGCGGGCCCGTCCCCGCGAGCCCGAGCCACATCCAGCCCGCCGCGGACAGGGCCCGGCCGACCGCGGCGAGCAGACGGCGGACAGCGGTCACGCGGGAACCGCCAGGGTCGCGGGCGTGCGTGCCCGGTCGGCGGACCAGCTCCACAGGCCGGACACCGCGCGCATGTCCAGGTCGTGTCCCTCGGTCCAGATACGGGCCGCCGCCGTGAGGACCGACTGGCGGTCGGCCTCCCGCGTGCCCGGGCGGGCGGGCAGCAGCGGAGTCGCGGCACTGGCGCCGAGGCGCACCGCGCGGTGGCGGCGGGCGAAGGCGGTGAGGGTCTGCCGGGGTCCCGCCTCGATCAGCAGGACGTCCTCGATCGCGAGGAGTTCCTCCAGGGCCTCCTTGAAGCGGACGGTGTCGGTGATCTGGCGGGCCCAGAAGCGCGGGTCGAGCGCCTGCTCCGCGCCCATCAGGGTCCCGGTGTAGCCGGAGTAGAGGGGCAGGACGGGCTCGCGCAGCGGGATGCGGCGGTAGTCGGCCTCGACCCGCTCGGCGGCCGGTGCCATGGCGGGCGAGTGGAACGGGCTGGAGGCGGGGACCTCGACGACGGTGTGCCCGTCGGCCCTGAGCCGGCCGCGGACCTCGGCCAGCGGCGCCGCCGGGCCGGCGAGCATGACCTGCTGGGCGGTGTTGACCGCGGCGACGACCACGTCGCCGGTCAGATAGGGCGCCACCCGCTCCTCGCTCGCGGCGACCGCGAGCATGCCGCCCTCGGGGATCCTGACCGCCTCGCGGACCCGGGACATCACCATGGAGACGGCGTCGCCCAGGGAGACCACCCCGGCGAGCGTCGCGGCGACCAGCTCACCCGCGCTGTGTCCGAGCAGCGCGGCCGGGCGCACCCCCCAACTCAGCACGAGCCTGCCGAGGGCGTAGTCGACGGCGAACAGCAGCGGCTGGGCGCGCCGTACGTCGTCCACGGGGATCCGGGGGCGGCCGGGGGTCAGCCAGTCCTCGCGCACCCGTCGGCCCTCGTCCCCCATGTGGGCGAAGACGGCGTCGACGGCCGCGGTGAAGACCGGGTCGCGGCCGTACAGGCCGGTGGCCATGCCGGTGTGCTGGGATCCCTGGCCGGGGAAGAGGAGGGCGACCGGGCGGGGCCGGCCCGCTCGCCCGGCCCGCGCCTTGTGGACGCTCGCGGCGGCCAGCGCGGACACGGTCACGGCGGCCCCGCGCACCGGGCCCGCCGGGACACCGCAGGGCACGGCGGTGGGCAGGGCGGGAAAGGCCTCGCTGTGCGATCCGTCCAGCAGGGCGAGCAGTTCGCCGCGCACCCGGGCCTCGTCCTCCTCGTCGCGGCCCGACCACAGGAGCAGGCGGTGGCGGTCGGGCCCGGTCTCGCGGCGGCCGTGGACGAGGGGGCGGACGGGCGGGAGGTCGTCCTCGGCGCCCGCCGTCAGATCGAGCACGCCGACGATCCGCTCGGAGTCGGCGACCGCCTCGGCGGCGCGGCGGACGGCGTGCACGGTGACGGTGCCGGGGTCGGGTTCGCCGAAGCCCGCGACGACGGCGAGGTCGGTGGTCCCGTCGTGCAGTTCGCGTGCCGCGCGGCGCAGGGCGCGGCCCGCGCTCGGCTCGGTGCGGACGGTGAAGCCCTCGTGCACGGAGGGCAGTTCACCGAGGGGGCAGCCGATGTAGACGGTGGTGCGCACCGGCAGCCGGTCGAGCGGGCGGCCGAAGGCGCGCAGCACGGCGGAGAGGGCGGCGGGAGTGGCGACGAGCCGCTGCGGCTCGGCTTGCGGGTGGGTGTGACCGGTGCTGACGATCAGCCTCCGGACGACCGCGCTGGACGAGGTGAGCGACATGGTCCCTCCTGCGGGCGCATGGTCCTGGTGAACGGGGAGGTGCGGCGGCCGGCCCGCCCGAGGGGGGATGCCCGGGCGGGCCGGCCGGATCGGGAGCCGGTCAGGCCGCGGCGGCCTGCCCGGCGTTGACGAGGGCGAGGAGCGCCCTCGGGGTCTCGGCGTCGACCACGGCGTCGTCCGGTATCTCGATGCCGTAGTCGCGCTGGATCTGGCCGATCACCTGGAGCAGGGCCAGCGAGTCGTAGCCGAGCTCCATGAACGGGGTGTCGATGACGTCGCCGTCCAGGTCGACGCCCTCCTCCTCGCCCGCGCTCTCCCGCAGCATGCGGGTCAGGTCGGCGAGGGTGACGGCCGTGGTGGTCGTGGAGGCGTTCATGGTGGGTCCTTTCGTCTGATGGTCGGCGTGCCGGGTGTGCGGTGCGGTGCGGTGCGGTGGGTGCGGGTTCCGGGGTGGGTGCGGGTGGGGGCGGGGCGGTCAGGGCCGGCGTACGACGAGCGCCGAGTTGAATCCGCCGTGCCCCCGGGCGAGCACCAGGGCGGTGCGCAGCGGGGCCTCGCGGGCCTCGGTGACCAGGTCGACCCCGTGCTCGGGGGCGGCCTCCGTGACGTTGGCGGTCGGCGGGACGACCCCGTCGCGCAGGGCGAGGAGGGCCGTGGCGACGTCGAGGGCCGCGCCGCCGGCCAGGAGACGGCCCGTCATCGTCTTGGGGGCGGTGACGGGTACGGCTCCGGGGCCGAAGATGCCGGCGAGGGCCGCCGACTCCGCGCGGTCGGCTGCCGGGTCGCCCGAGGCGTCGGCGAAGACCACGTCGACGTCCTCGGGGCGGACGCCCGCGTCGGCGAGGGCGCTCTCCGCGGCGCGGCGCAGCCCCGGAGGGCGGCCCGAGCCCGGCGCCGGGTCGAGGGTGGCGGCGTATCCGGCGATCTCGCCGTACACCTGGGGCACTGCGCGTTCGCGGGCCGAGCCGGCCTCCTCGATCAGCAGGATCGCCCCGCCCTCGCCGGGGACGTATCCGGCCGCGTGCGAGGAGAACGGCAGGTAGGCGCGGTCCGGGTCGTGCACCGTGCTCATGAGGCCGGAGGCGATCTGCGGCACCCAGCCCCAGGGGCAGAGCGGTGCGTCGACCCCGCCGGCGATGGCCGCGGGGAAGCCCTTGCGGATGTAGCGGCGGGCCTGGCCGATCGAGTCGATGCCGCCGGCCTGCTCGGTCAGCAGGACGCCGCTGGGGCCGCGCAGCTTGTTGCGGATGGAGATCTGGCCGGTGTTGACCGCGTAGAACCAGGCGAAGGACTGGTAGGCGCTGACGTACTCCTTGCCCTTGCTCCACAGGTTCTGGAGCTCGCGCTGGCCGAACTCGACCGCGCCCCCGGAGGCCGAGGTGACACATCCGACGCCGTACTCGGGGAGTTCGGCGGGGTCCATGCCGGCGTCGGCGAGCGCCCAGTCCGCGGCGGTCAGCGCGAGTCGCGTCATGTGGTCGGTCTGCGGGATGAGCCGGCTGGGGAGGTGCTCCTCGGCGACGTATCCGGGGACCTCCCCGGCGATCCGGGAGGGGTAGCCGGAGGCGTCGAAGCGGGTGACGGGGCCGAGCCCGGACTCGCCCGCCAGCGTGGCCTTCCAGTACTCCTCGGTGCCGAGGCCGTTGGGCGCGGTGATGCCGAGGCCGGTCACCACGGCGGGGCCGCTCATACGTTTCTCCTCTCCGGGCGGGCGAGCACCATGGCGCTCTGGAAGCCGCCGAAGCCGCTGCCGACGCTGAGCACCGCGTCGGGTCGCGCCTCACGTGCCGTCAACGGGATGTAGTCGAGGTCGAGTTCGGGGTCCGGCTCGTGGAGGTTCGCGGTGGGCGGCAGGATCCCGTGCTCCATCGCGAGGGCGCAGGCGGCGATCTCCAGGGCGCCGATCGCGCCGAGCGAGTGCCCGATCATCGACTTGATGGAGCTGATGGGGGTGCGGTACGCGTGGTCCCCGAGGCTCCGCTTGAAGGCGCCGGTCTCGTGGCGGTCGTTCATCTTGGTGCCGGAGCCGTGCGCGTTGATGTAGCCGATGGCGTCCGGCGCGAGCCGGGACTCGCGCAGCGCCACGTCGATGGCCTCGGACATCTCGCGCCCGTCGGGCTTCAGCCCGGTCATGTGGTAGGCGTTGCAGCGCGAGGCGAAGCCCGCGATCTCGGCGTAGATGTGCGCGCCGCGCCGGCGCGCGCTCTCCAGCTCCTCCAGGACCAGGACGGCCGCGCCCTCGCCGAGCACCAGACCGCTGCGGGTCCGGTCGAACGGCCGGCAGGCGCTCTCCGGGGTGTCGTTGCGGGGGGTGGTGGCGTGGATGGCGTCGAAGCAGGCGGAGGTGATGGGCGAGATGGGCGCCTCCGTGGCGCCCGCGATCATCACGTCGGCGGTGCCCTCGCGGATGAGTTCGACGGCGTGGCCGAGGGAGTCGAGGCCGGAGGTGCAGCCGGTGGACACGACGGCGGCGGGGCCCTCGGCGCCCGCGGCGCGTCCGACCTCGGCGGCCATGGAGCTGGGCACGAAGTGCCGGTAGAGCTCGGGCACGGCGTAGGTGTGGTCGACCGTCCAGTCGCGGCCGCCGTTGCTGACGACGGCGTACTCCCGCTCCAGGCTGGTGGTGCAGCCGACCGCGCTGCCGAGCGAGGTGCCGATGCGCCCGGGGTCGAGCGCGGAGGTGTCGAGACCGCTGTCGGCGAGGGCCTCGCGGGTGGAGACCACCGCGAACTGCGCCGCCCGGTCGAGCCGGCGGATCTCCTGCGGGGTGAGCCCCGCGGCGGCGGGGTCGAAGTCGCATTCCGCGGCGACCTGGGAGCGGAAGGGCGAGGGGTCGTAGAAGGAGATCCTGCGGGTGGCGGTGCGTCCCGAGGTGAGCAGGTCCCAGTACTCCTTGACACCCACCCCGCCCGGCGCCACGGCGCCCAGGCCGGTGATGGCGACTCTGCGCACGGCTACCTCGCCTCCGACGGGGCCGGGTGCGCCGCTGCGCACCGGCCGAATGGAACTGTGGGGGTCACTGTCGATCCCTTCGTCCGTGACACTCCTGAATCGATGCGGCGACCGGGATGGTTCAGGGTCAGGGCCTCCCCGTCCCGGCCGGCCGGGTACCGGTCCGGCCGTGCGCTCGTGGCGCGCCGCCGTCCCCGGTGCAGTCATGGAACGGCGGGGCTCTCGACCGAGGCTCGCGTGCGCGTGGACCTGCCGGGACCCGGTGCCGCCGAGCCGCTTCCACGGCCTACGTGGGGACGTTGCCGTGTTTGCGGGCGGGCACCTCGGCCTTCTTCGTCCGCAGCATCGCCAGGGAGCGGATGAGCACGCTTCTCGTCTCGCCCGGTTCCACGACGTCGTCCACGAGTCCGCGCTCGGCCGCGTGGTACGGGTGCATGAGTTCGCTGCGGTACTCCTTGATGCGCTGCTCGCGCACCGCCCCGGGGTCGTCCGCGGCGGCGATCTCGCGGCGGAAGATGACGTTGGCGGCGCCCTCCGCGCCCATCACCGCGATCTCGTTCGTGGGCCAGGCGAAGGAGAGGTCGGCTCCGATGGACCGGGAGTCCATGACGATGTACGCGCCGCCGTAGGCCTTGCGCAGCACGAGGGAGACGCGGGGCACGGTCGCGTTGCAGTAGGCGTAGAGCAGCTTGGCCCCGTGCCGGATGATGCCGTTGTGCTCCTGGTCGACGCCGGGGAGGAAGCCCGGGACGTCGACGAGGGTGACGAGCGGGATGTTGAAGGAGTCGCAGGTGGAGACGAAGCGGGCGGCCTTCTCGGAGGCGTTGATGTCGAGGACGCCGGCGAGCGAGGCGGGCTGGTTGGCGACGATGCCGATGGGCTGCCCGTCGAGGCGGGCGAGCGCGCACACCACGTTCGTCGCCCAGGCCTCGTGGATCTCCAGGTACTCGCCGTCGTCCACGATCTCCTCGATCACCCCGCGGATGTCGTAGGAGCGGCCCGGGTCGGCCGGGACGAGGGCGGTGAGCGCGTCGGTGCGCCGGTCGGCGGGGTCGTCGCCGCGGGCGGTGGGGGGCAGTTCCCTGTTGTTGGCGGGCAGCAGCGCCAGCAGGAAGCGCACGTCCTCCAGGCAGGACGCCTCGTCGTCGTGGACGAAGTGGCTGACGCCGGAGGTCGCCGCGTGCACGTCGGCGCCGCCGAGGCCGTTGTGGGTGATCCGCTCGCCGGTGACGGCCTGGACGACGTCGGGGCCGGTGATGAACATCTGCGCCGTGTCGCGCACCATGAAGACGAAGTCGGTCAGGGCGGGCGAGTAGGCGGCGCCGCCGGCGCAGGGGCCGAGCATGACGCTGATCTGGGGGATCACGCCCGAGGCCGCCACGTTGCGCCGGAAGATGCCGCCGTATCCGGCGAGCGCCGTGACGCCCTCCTGGATCCGGGCGCCCGCGCCGTCGTTGAGGCTGACCAGGGGGGCGCCGGACGCCTCGGCGAGGTCCATGATCTTGTGCACCTTGGCGGCGTGCGCCTCTCCCAGCGCTCCGGCGAAGACCCGGAAGTCATGGGCGTACGCGAAGACCGTGCGTCCGTGGACCAGGCCCCAGCCGATGACGACGCCGTCTCCGTGCGGCTTGCGCTCCTCCAGGCCGAAGCCGGTGGCGCGGTGCCGCCGCAGGGGTTCGATCTCGGTGAACGTCCCCTCGTCGAAGAGGAGTTCGAGACGTTCGTGGGCGGTCAGCTTGTTCTTGGCGTGCTGCCGGACGGTGGCCGCGGGGTCGGGCCCGCGGCTCACCTCCTCCTTGAGGCGGCGCAGTTCGTCCGAGGCGCGCGCCAGGTCGGGGGCGGCCGGGGTCACCGTGAGCTCGTCGAGGATCGTCATTGACCGAACGTAGGAACGTCACCTCAAGGCACGGTGGAGCACTCCGCCACCCCCGGGCGGCGGCTCGCGCGGAGCACGGGGGCTCCGGGCGGTGCCGAGGACGCAGGGCGGCTCCGGGCGTGCCGGGCGCACCGGGGCTCAGCCGGCGGTGACCTCCAGGTCGAGCGCGGGGTCCGCGGCGAGGACGGCCTGGTGCAGGCGCTGGAGGCGCGGCGAGGGCTCCAGGCCCAGCTCGTCGATGAGCGTGGTGCGCAGCCGCTGGAAGGACTCCAGGGCCCGCCAGGAACTGCCCGCGCGGTGCTGGGCGGTCATGAGGTGGGCGCAGAAGTTCTCGTGCATGGGGTTCCTGGCCACCAGGACCCGGAGCTCGGGGACGATCTCGCGGTGCCGGCCGAGATGCAGGTCCGCGTCGATGCGCCGCTCCAGCGCGGCCATCCGGTCCTCCTCCAGGCCCAGCACCTCCAGTTCGAGGACCCGGCCGACGCGGACGTCGACCAGCGCCGGTCCCTGCCACAGTTCGATCGACCGCCGGAGCAGTTCGGAGGCGGTGCGGTAGTCGCCGGCCTCGTGGGCGTCGCGTCCCGAGGCGGCGAGCCGGAGGAACTCCTGGGCGTCGACCCGGCCGGGCTGCACCTGGAGCAGGTACCCGCCGTGCTGGGTGACGAGCACCTCCTTGGCCTGCCGGTGCGGGTCCTCCGCGAGGGCGGTGGCCAGCTTGCGCCGCAGTTGCAGGATGTACGTCTGCAGGGTGGTCGCCGCGCTGCGCGGGATCTCCTCGCCCCAGATCTCCTCCATGAGCGTGGGCACGGTCACGACCCGGTCCGCCTGAAGGGCCAGCAGCGCGAGGATCTGGCGAGGCTTGCCCGCTGTGGGGACCACGGAGACTCCGTGCTCCGTGGCGGTGAGCGGCCCCAGTACATTGATCTCCATCGTCCGTCATCTCCTCCGCGTCGGCTCCCCGTCGCACGAGCGCCTGGCATGTGGCGCTCAGCGTCCTAGGAGCCTCGCATCCCCGGTGCCCCGCGCCCCAGTGAGCGGATCACGAAGGGGAACGTGAAAATGTCATGCCGGGTTGATGAACACGGCACTGGGCCTCGCCGGGAGCGCATCGCAGAATCCTGTCTCACGCAACGTCGAACGCGGACGTGGAGGGGCCGCCGGCCAAGACCGGCCCATGACGCCCCGGGACACAGTGTCCGACCGGCTCAGGAGGGGAACCCGTGATCGGCTCGACCACCATCGCTCCCGCACCTCACCAGCACCCCGGCACCGCGGACCCGCAGCGGACCGCCGAACGGCTCGCCCTGCTCACCGCCCGCACGGGCCTGGAGCCCGAGCTGGCGCAGCGCTACATCAGCAACCCGATGTCCGTCCTCGTCGAGTTCGGCCTGGCCGCCGAGCCGGTCTACATGGAGATGACGGCCGGCGGGCCCGCGGGCCTGTCCCTGGAGGACCTCGACGGCGCGACGGCCGTCGAGGCCTCGTTCTGCAACTTCACCCACTCGCCCTCCGTGGCGACGTCGTTCTGCAACTTCACCCACTCACCGGCCGCGGCGGCCTCCTTCTGCCACTTCACCCACGTGCCGGACGCCCCGGCGGGGCGCTCGTGACGGTCACCGATCGGGCGCCCGCCGCGCTCCCGGTGGGGTTCAAGCGCCATCTGCGGGTCGAGACGGTCAGCGGGGAGGCGGTCTACCTCCTGTCGGAGCGCGGGACGACCGCCCTGCGGGGCACTCAGGTGGAGATGCTGGCCCCGCTCCTGGACGGCACGCGGACGCTGTCCGCGGTGATCTCCGAGGCGGCCTCGATGGTGTCGGCCACCGACGCGGGGCAGCTCATCGCCGCTCTCGCGCGCGCCGGTCTGGTCGGCTACCGCGACCCGCGGGCGGACTCCGCCGCGGCGGCGTACTGGGAGCTCGCGGGTCTCGGCAGCACCGACGTCGACGCCGCACTGGGGGCGACGCCGGTGCACGTGGTGGCGCTGGGCCGTACCGACGGCGACGCGGCCCGGGCCGAGTGCGCCGCGGCGGGCCTCGCGCTCGCGCCGGACGTGGAGAGCGCCGGCTTCGGCCTGGTGCTGTGCGACGACTACCTGGAGCCCGGCCTCGCCGGGACGGACGCCCGGTTCAGGACCGCCGGACTGCCCTGGCTGCTGGCCCGGCCGGGTGGGCCCGAGGTGTGGGTGGGGCCGGTGTTCGGCACCCCGGACGGGCCCTGCTGGTCGTGCCTGGCGCAGCGGATGCGGGGCCACCGCTCGTCCCAGGCCCCCGTGCGCCACGCGCTGGGGCTGCGGGGGCCGGTGCCGCTGCCGGAGGCGTCGCTGACGGCGGTCCGCATGATGGGGCTGCACTCGGCGGTCCTGGAGACCCTCAAGTGGGTGGCCGCGCTGCGGTACGAGGGTCAGGGCGCCGTGTGCAGGCTCGACACCTGGACGCTGCGCAGCACCCATCATCCGGTGACGCGGCGGCCCCAGTGCCCGCAGTGCGGCGATCCGGGGCTGGTGGCCGCGCGGGGCAGGCGCCCCGTGGTGCCGGAGTCGCGGCCCAAGGCCGCGGCGGAGGGCGGAAACCACCGGGCGCTGCCCGCGGCCGAGGTGCTCGCCCGGTACCGGCACCTGGTCGATCCCGTGACCGGCATCGTCGCCGGGCTGAGCCCGGCCCCGGGCACTCCCGACGGCCTCGACCGCTGGGTGTCGGGGCGGAACCTCGCCTGGCGGGGCCACGCGGCCGAGGGGCTGCGGAGCCACAGCGGCGGGAAGGGCGTCACTCCGCAGGAGGCCGAGGCGGGTGCCCTCTGCGAGGCGGTGGAACGTTACTGCGGCACCCGGCAGGGCGATGAGGCGGTGGTCGAGGAGTCGTTCACCGGACTCGGGGACGCCGCCGTGCACCCCGACACCGTGCAGCTCTTCTCCGACCGGCAGTACCGCGACCGCAACGCCTGGAACGCCACCCACGGGGCGATGCACGCGGTGCCGCCGCGCTTCGACGGGCGGGCGATGCGCGAATGGACCCCGCTGTGGTCGCTGACCGGGCAGCGGGAGCGGCTGCTGCCCACGTCGATGCTGTACTTCGGCCAGGGGCCGGACGGCGTCGAGCGCGCGCCCTGGGCCGACTCCAACGGCAACGCGGCCGGCTCCAGCCGGGAGGACGCCATCGTCCAGGGCTTCCTGGAGCTGGTGGAGCGGGACGCGGTGGCGCTGTGGTGGTACAACCGGCTGCGCCGCCCGGGGCTCGACCTGGACGCCTTCGACGAGCCGTGGCTGGCGCGGACCAGGGCGGTGTACGAGAGGAACGGGCGGTCCCTGTGGGCCCTCGACCTGACCTCGGACCTCGGCATCCCGGTGGTGGCCGCGATCTCCCGGGTCGAGGGGGACGGCGAACAGCGGATCTCTTTCGGATTCGGGGCGCATTTCGATCCCCGTCTGGCCCTGCGCCGCGCGGTCACGGAGATGGCCCAGCTTCTTCCGCCCCCCACGTCATCAGGAGAATCCCTGGACGCGCGGGCGGAACTGCCGGCGGAACTGCGGAACTGGTGGTGCGACCGGACCGTACAGAATCAGCCATATCTCCTTCCCGACCCCTCGGAGTCGTCGCGGGTGCCGTCGAACTATCGCTGCATTCCCCGCCCGGACCTCAAGGCGGACGTGGAGGCGGCGGAGGCGGTGGTCCGTGCTCACGGCATGGAGATGCTCGTGCTGGACCAGACGCGTCCCGATGTGGAGCTACCGGTCGTGAAGGTCGTCGTGCCGGGGCTCCGGCATTTTTGGGCCAGATTCGGCGAGGGTCGTCTCTTCGATGTTCCGGTGCGCATGGGATGGTTGCGGAAACCGACGCCCTACGCCGAGTTGAATCCGGTGTTCCTCTTTGTCTGATTCTCGGATTCTCACCGTCATCTGTGGTTAGCGGTGGTCTGCGGCCATTAGCATGCTGATTCCCGCAGATACTGGGCCAGGAGACTCGATGCCGGACCGGATCCGTACCGCGCCCGATCCCTCCCTCGCGGAGGGGAGCCGCCAGACCGACCTGCCGGCCCCCCTGCTGGCCCGGGCGATCACGGTCACCGCGCTCGTCTGCTACGCCGCGGTGACGATCCTCAACGTGCTGCGGTGGGGCGAGGCGAGCACCGTGCGCCTCGCCGTCTGCATCGGACTCGTCCTGCTGGTCTTCAGCGTCCAGTACGCGGTCTCCGCGCCCTCCGCCCGGTCCTGGGGGACGCGGCGGCGGATGGGGGTGCTGGGGCTCCAGGTCGCGCTCACCTATCTGCCCCTGTTCTGGTACGGGATCTCCTGGGGCAGCATGGAGGGGCCGCTGGCGGCCTCGGTGCTGCTGACCCTGAAGCCCGCCGTGGCGTGGCCGGTGTACGCGCTGGTGGTGTCGAGCATCCCGGCGTACTCGCTCGCGCTCGGCCACCCGGTCGCCCAGGCGGCCTACTTCCTGATCGCGGGCATGCTCTGCGGCATCGTGATCTACGGGCTCAGCCGGCTGACGGATCTGGTCCACGAGGTCCACGAGACCCGCGAGAACCTGGCCCGGATGGCGGTCGGCCGGGAGCGGCTGCGGTTCGCCCGCGATCTGCACGACCTGCTCGGCTACAGCCTCTCGGCCATCGCGCTGAAGGGCGAGCTGGTCCACCGGCTCATCGACGCGCGCCCCGAGCGCGCCCGGACCGAGACCGAGGAGCTGCTGGTGGTGGCGCGTCAGGCGCTCGCCGACGTACGGCTGGTGTCCAGCGGGTACCGGGACATGTCCCTGCGGGACGAGGCGACGTCGGCGGCGGCGATCCTGGCGGCGGCCGACATCCAGGCCGACGTGGCCATCGACTGCGGCCGGCTGCACCCGGTCGTCGACACGGTGCTCGCCACGGCGCTGCGCGAGGGCGTGACGAACATCCTGCGCCACAGCAAGGTCCGACGGTGCAGCATCTCCGCGACCGTCGACGAGGAAACGGTCCTGCTGAGCATGGTCAACGACGGTGCCGGCCGGCCCGGCCCCAGACCCGCCGGCCGGACCACGCGCAGCAGCGGGCTGCACAACCTGGAGGCGCGTTTCACGGAGATCGGCGGTGGACTCACCGTCGGCCTGCGGGAGACGGGCCGTTTTCATCTCGAGGCGTACGCTCCCCTCAGACCGCCGACGGTCGAGGCCGGTGCGCACGACGGCTTCCGCACCGACCACAGGGTCGCCCGTAGGAGCCGACCCATCCGACAGAAGTGAAGAGCCCGGGGGAACACGTTGGCGCGCTTGAAGGTGCTCATCGCCGAGGACATGCACATGATCCGGGGAGCGCTCGTGGCGCTGCTCGAACTGGAGCCCGACTTCGAGGTCGTGGCGTCCGTGGACCGGGGGGACACCATCGTGAAGGCGGCGCTCGCCACCCCGCCGGACGTGGCGATCATCGACATCGACCTGCCCGGCACGGACGGGCTCACCGCGGCCGTCGACCTGCATGAGCAGCTGCCCAGCTGCCGCACCCTCATCCTCACCAGCCTCGGCCGCCCCGGCACCCTGCGGCGCGCGCTGTCCGCGCAGGTCACCGGCTTCCTGCTGAAGGACTCGCCCCCGCAGCAGCTCGCGGACGCCGTGCGGGCGGTGGCGGCGGGCCGCCGGGTGATCGACCCCCAGCTCGCGCTCAGCGCCTGGGACTCGCCTCAGAACCCGCTCTCGCCCCGGGAGCTGGAGGTCCTCAGACTCGCGGCCCAGGGGGCCGACGCCGCGGAGATCGCCGGCTGCCTCTTCCTGTCACAGGGGACCGTCCGCAACTACCTCACCGCCATCGTGGCCAAGCTCGGCGCGCGCAACCGGATCGACGCCATCCGGATCTCCGAGGAGGCCGGCTGGATCCCCTGACGGAGTCCGGTGCCGGGGCCGCCCCGGGCGACCCGCCGCGCCGGCGAGCAGGGTGTCCAGCAGTCCCTCGTCGAACATGGTCATCACCGACACGTCCGCGAGACCCCCGAACCCGGTGTCCTGGACCGCCGCGCTGACCACGTAGCGCTCCCCCACCGCGAACGTGCCGAACGTCCAGTCGCCCGCCGCGGCGGGCGAGCCGTCGGGACGGACCAGCCGCGCCGCCGCGCCGTCCAGGTCGAACCCGAACTCGGTGAACCGGAACCGCAGTCCCTGTCCGCACGCCTTCGTGTACGCCTCCTTCAGCGTCCACAGCCGCACCATCGAACTGTTGCGCGCCGCCTCGCCACCCGCGTCCAGCCGCTCCTTCTCGTACGGGGTGCAGGCCTGGAGCTCGGAGCCGGTGCGGGCGATCCTGCGGTCCGCCCGCTCCACGTCGACACCGATCCGGCCGCGCCGGGTGACCGCGACGACCATCATCTCCTCGGTGTGGCTCAGGCTCACGTCGATCTGGTCGCAGCCCCGGACGTAGGGCCGGCCGCCCGGCTGGTACGAGAGGTCCACCAGGTCCGGGGTGGTGTCCAGGACGGCGGCCGCCGTGTAGCGCAGGAACAGCCGGGACGCGACGAACCGGTCCCGCATCCGGGGGCGGTCCAGGCTCTCGTAACGCCCCCAGTCACGGCCGAGCAGCCGGCGCACCACGTCCTGGTCGCTCCGGGGCAGCCAGCCCGGCATCGTGCCGTACACCAGGACGCTGCCGGTGGCCGCGAGGGCGCTCCCGACCGGGTCCCACGGTCCCCCGGGCCCCAGCGCGGGCACCGGCCGGCCGATCGCGGCGGCCACTCAGGCCCCCGCCGGCTCGGCGGCGAGCGGGCCGGCGTCCAGGGCGGAGATGACACCCGCCAGGTCCACCGCGTCGCAGTCCGCCCGCGGGCACACCGGGATGCAGCGGGGACTGCCGAGACGGCGCAGATACGGGGTGAGCACCGGCCGCGGGCCGACCTCGACGACATGGGTCGGTTCCTGCTGGCCCAGCATGGCGCGCGCCGCGTCGGCGAAGCGGATCGGCGAGGTGAGCTGCCGCGACCAGTGCGGTGCGTACAGCGGTCCGCTGACGAGGCCGCCGTCCACGGTGGAGTACAGGGGCAGCCGCGGGCTGCCGCCCGGCACCCGGCGCGCGGCCGCCTCGAACTTCGGTACCACCGGGGCCATCCGGGGGGAGTTGAAGGCATGGGTCACCGGGAGGTGGCGGCACCTGATGCCCCGGGCCGCCAGGTCCGCCTCGATCCGGTGGAGTCCGGCGATGTCGCCCGAGAGCACGGTGGACCGGGCGGCGTTGAGCACGCCGACGTCCACGCCCGGCTCCCGGGCCACCAGGGGCGCCACCTCGTCCGGCGAGGCGGAGGCCGCCATCATCCCGCCGCCGGGCGGCAGGTACTCCGTGAACGCGGCGCGCAGGGCGATCAGCCGGGCCGCGTCGGACAGCGCCAGCGCCCCGGCCACCGTCGCCGCGGCGAACTCGCCGATGCCGTGCCCGAGGACCGCCACCGGCACCACGCCGGAAGCCTCCAGGGTGCGGGCGAGCGCGTACTCGACGGCGAACAGCGACACCTGGGCGTACGCGGTGTCGTGGATCCGCGGGTCCTCGCGCAGGATCAGGTCGACGACCGAGGTCTTCAGCAGCGGGAGCAGGGCGTCGCTCACCTCGTCCAGGTGGCCCCGGTAGGTCGCCGAGTCCAGGTAGAGCCCCGCCGTCATGCCCGGGTACTGGCAGCCCTGGCCGGTGAAGACGAAGGCGGCCCGCACCTGGCGGGGGAAGCGCCGCATGTCCCGGTAGGCCATGTGCCGGGCCAGGTCGCCGATCGTCCGGTGCGACCAGATGTCGTCCAGGTCGATGATCGGCCCGAACTCCTCCTCGATGTCGCCGTACAGGCTGAGCGCGGCCACCGAGTCCAGCTCGAAGCCGACGAGCGGGTCCGTCGCCTCCACCGCCCGGCCGAGGTAGTGGGCGAGCCGCTCCAGCAGCCATTCACGGTGGGCCGCACCCTGACGGCCGGGTCCTTCAGCGGACATGAGTTGTTCTCCTTCGGAGGGGACCGCGGCGAGCGGGGGCTCTCAGGCGAGGGGGGACGCGTACAGGTCGTAGCTGCGCCGGCCGCGCAGGCGGGCGAGCACCTCGGCGAGGGCGCGCTGCTCTGCGGCGGCCGGTCGGTCCGGGAGCGCCAGGCCCAGCCTCCGGCCCAGCCGGTAGAGGACCGCCGAGGGCCACGCCGTGTCGGAGAGGAACGGGTCGGCGAAGGCCCCCGCGTTCTGCTGCTCCCGCCATACGCCGAGGCAGGCGGCGGCCGCGAGGACGAGGGTGTAGCGGTCGGCGAGGCCGAGGCTGTGCGGGCTGGCGAGCCACCGGCGGTCGCTGAAGCCCACGTCGCCGAACGCCTTGCGCAGGTCGTCCAGTTCGATGGTGAACGCGCGGATGAGGAAGCGCAGGACGTGCGCGTCGCGGCCACGGCGGGGCAGGCCGGTCTCCTCGAACAGGTCGGTGCTGGCCACCAGTGTCGCCGCGAGCGGGTCGCCGTCCCCGAGGAGGGCGGGCTGCGACAGGTCGAGCGGGGGCAGTCCGTCGTGCAGCCGGAAGAGCTCGGCGGGCGCCTCCGGGTCGGCGAACCAGGCGTGCTGGGCGAAGAACGGCAGCTGCGGCAGGATGCTGACCTGCCGGCCGGCGCTGCCGGAGTGCCCGAGCGAGGTGACCGGCAGGTCCCGGAGCTGCTTCTGGAACATCCCGTACGCGCCCTCCTCGGCGAAGGTCGCCTCGCCGAGCACCGCCGACATCTCGTCCATCGCCTCGGCGGTGAGCTTGGGCGCGAGATAGGCGGCCGCGGCCGCGTACACGCTCATCTGCCGGGGCAGCAGGTGCAGGGCCCTGGTCGCCACCAGCGCCAGGCAGTCGATGATCAGCAGGTCGAGCAGGGCCCCGGTCAGCACGTCCCGCACGTGCTGGACGTCGAGGGAGGAGCGGCCGCCCGGGCGGGGCCTCGCGGCGAACGCGGCGACGGTCCGCAGCGCGGTGTCGGCGCCGGCGAGCACGATCGAGGGGATGAGGCCGCGGATGACCAGGGAGGAGCGCAGGGACAGCTCGTAGCCGTCGCCCTCGGCTCCGACCAGGGCGTGGTCCGGGACCGGGCACGCGCGCAGGCGCAGACCGCCGAACTCCGCGCTGCGCATACCGCTGGTGGCGCGCCGGTCCAGGTCGCTCACCCGGTCCGGCGGGAGGGCCGCCCGGTCGAGCAGGAGCACGCTGTGGGCGCGGGGGTGGCCGGGCTCGCCCGTGCGCGCGAAGACGACGAGTCCGCGGGCCCGGGAGGCGTTGGCGATGCCCGTCTTGCTGCCGTCGAGCAGCAGGCCGCCGTCCGGCGCGGCCCTGGCGGTGAACTCGTCGCGGACGAAGTCGTTGCCGTGCGCGACGCCGTGGCGGGCGACGGCGATGCGGTCCCCGCCGAGCAGCAGGCCGGCGGCGAGCCGGCGCTGCCGCTCGTCGCCGGCGGTCCACACGGGGGTGGCGGCGAAGAAGCAGTTGAGCCCGTACCCGAAGCCGAGGGAGGCGTCGCGGCGGAAGACCGGACGCAGCAGACGGCCGAGTTCGTCCATGCGGCGCAGCCGTCCCCCGAGCTCCGCGGGGACGAACTCGGCGTTCAGCGCGTGGGCGTCGAGCACCCCCTCGGCGGCGGGCAGCACCTCCCCGGCCGTGTCGGCGGCGACGAACGCCCCGCCGCCCAGCGGGTTGGCCGGGTCGTCGAGCGGTCCGAAGGCGCTCTCCAGCGCGTCGATGCGGTCGGCCACGGTGGTCATGCACGGACCCCCGCGGTCAGGAGCCGCTCGACCCCGGCGTCGAGGCGCTGGTACAGGGGGCGCAGTTCGCCGTTCAGGAACATCCGGCGCATCGCGGCGCGCTCCACCTTTCCGCTGGTCGTCCGGCGGACCGTGCCGGGGCTGACGAACAGGAGGCCGGCGGTGTGCACCTCGTGCTCGTCGCCGACGCGGGCCGCGACCTCCGCCGCGAGCGCGGCGAAGTCGACCTGGTAGTGGCTGCGGGCCCGGACCTCCTGGACGAGCACGACGTGCTCCCGCTCCCCCGGTACGGCGAAGACGGACGCGGGGCCGAACATGCCGCTGACCTGCTGGACGGTCCGTTCGACGTCGTGCGGGTGGACGTTGCGGCCGGCGATCACCATGACGTCCTTGAGGCGTCCGGTGATCCGCAGGCGGCCCGCCCCGTCGAGCGTGCCGAGGTCGCCGGTGCGCAGGAATCCGGAAGGCCCGCCGGTGACCCGGGCGTTGAAGGCGGCGGCGGTCTCGGCGGGGCGGCGCCAGTAGCCGCGGGCGACGCTGTCGCCGCGCACCCAGACCTCCCCGGTCCGCCCCGGGGCGCACTCGGTCCCGTCGTCCGGGTCGACGATCCGCACCTCGGCGTCCACGGGCGCGCCGCAGGCTCCCGGGGCGCCGGGGTCGTCCGGGCGGGCCGCGGAGACCAGCAGGGTGGCCTCCGCCAGTCCGTAGGCGGGGACGAGGGCGCCGGGGCGCAGGCCCGCGGCGGCGAAGCGGTCGGCGAAGGCGGTGGCGGTGGCGGGGTCGACGGGCTCGCCGCCGTCGACGGCGGTGCGCCAGGCGGTGAGGTCGAGGCCGGCGATCTGGAGGTCGTTGACGCGGCGCAGGCACAGCTCGTAGCCGAAGTGCGGGCCCCCGCTGACCGTCAGGCCGTAGCGGGAGACGGTGTCGAGCCAGCGCAGGGGCGCTCTGACGAACGCCTGCGGGGTCAGCATCACCGTGGTGGCGCCGAGCCAGAGCGGGTGCAGGAGCTGGCCCACCAGGCCCATGTCGTGGTGGAGGGGCAGCCAGCCGCCGAAGCGGGAGGCGGGGCCGGTGTCCAGGGCGCGCTGGATCGCCGTCTGGTTGGCGACGAGGTTGCGCTGGGTCACCATCACGCCGCGGGGCTCGCGGGTGGAGCCGGAGGTGTACTGGAGGTACGCGACGTCGTCGGGCCCGACCGGCGCGGGCTCCGGGCCGGCCGCGTCCGCCGGCTCCGGCTCGTGGTCGGCGAGCAGGCAGGTGACGTCCGTGAAGCCGGCGCCGGCCAGGAGCCGGGACGCCTCGGCGGCGTGCGCGCCGCCGGTGAGGACGCAGCTCGCCGCGGCGTCCTTGACGATGCCCGCGATCCGTTCGTCGTGGTGTCCGCGCCCGCCCGGGGGCGCCACGGGGACGGCGACGCGCCCGGCGTGGAGGCACGCCAGGAACGAGGCCGCGAACAGCCGGCGGGAGGACTGGAGGACGAGGACCCGGTCGCCGGGGGCGGTGTAGGCGCCGATGCGCCCGGCGAGCCGCCGTACCTGGCCGGCGAGCTCGCCGTAGCCGACGGCCTCGGGGACGAGGCGGCCCTCGCTCTCGGACAGCAGCACGAGCGCGTCGCGTTCCGGTGCTTCGGCGGCCCTGGTGTGGAAGGTGTCGATGAACGCGCGGAAGCCTGTCACTGCGGTCCCCTCCCGGGTCGGGCGGACCAGGACACCGGGCCCCGGCCGCCGGTGTCCTTGACGATCCAGTCGGCGCGTGCGGCCGGCGCGGGGGTGTCGGGGGGCGCGCCCCGGTCGCGGAGGAGCGCCATCAGCACGGCGGTCACCGCCGCGATCTCCACCGCGTCCGGCCGGCCGCGCACCACGGTGATGCCAGTCTCGTCTGCCATGGGGGTAGAGTGCGCCCCTCCGCTCGAGGGCCCCTGGGTCCCTCTCTCGGATCGCGCTCGACCCGGGAGGAGGGGGCCCAGGGGCCTCGGCGTTCACACGTTCCGCGCCGGCACGACGCGCTCGTAGGCCAGGTGGCGGCTGCGCTCGCACCGGACCTGGGCGGGCCCGTCGAGCGCGGCGAGCGCGCGGCGGCCCTCGGCGGAGCCGAGCGCCCGGTCGCAGTGCTCCTCGTCGCGCCACCACAGCACGCCGGTGTACCGGGAGGGGCGTACGGTCGAGCGGAGCAGGTCGCTCCCGCCGAAGCCGCGTCCCTCCACGTGGATCCGGCAGAGCTCCGCGTACGCCTTCTCGAACTGGGCGTGGTCCTCGCGCACCTCGGCGGAGAGCAGGACGACGCTGCTGTCGCCGGGGGCCGCGTCCTCGCTGAGGACGCGGTCGACGCTGAGCGCCTGGTCGGCCTCGGTGCGGACGAGCCGGCCCACCCGGTGCACGTGCCCGGTGAAGGTGTCGTCGTGCACGGTGTCGAGCCAGCCGCTCAGCCGCTGCCAGTGGGCCAGGTGGACGTAGACATGGGGTCGTTCCACCAGCCGCACCGTGACCAGGAAGTCGAATCCGGGCCGCCGGCGCAGGAACTGGCTGTGGGCGGAGAACTCCCGCTCGAAATCGGCGAGTCCGCCCGTGACCTCGAACCGGTTGATGACGGTCACCGGTCGGGTCGGGTCTCTGTCGGTCACGCGTGGTCCTCCGCGTAGTTCTTGGCGTGTCGCAGGGTGGTGGAGCTGTTGGTGCCGAGCGCCTTGCGCACCAGGGCGCGGGCCTCGGCGAGGGTGGCGTCCGGTCCGAGGGCGGTGCGCACGCCCTCGGGGTCGAGGGTCACGGTGTGCCAGGAGGTGGCCCTCACGGTGCCGTCGTCCTGCGGTTCGACGGTCCAGCGGCCGGTGTGGCTGCTCAGGGCGGCGGGGACCTTGAGCTGCTTGTAGACGATGCTGTGGCGCTCCTCGAAGCAGACCCGGATCGAGGTGGTGTTGTGCAGCGAGCCGTCCGGGCTGCGGGTGTCCATGTCCATCCGCTGGACGCCGTTCTCCTCCTCGACGAGGTCGAGGCGGGCGACGTGCGGGAGGCGCTCGGGCCACAGGTCGGCGCGGTCGAGGAAGCCGTAGACGTCGCCGGCGGCACCGGCGATGGTCAGCGAGTCGTGGAAGCTGAAGTGGAGTTCGGCGCGGTCGGGTCCCTGCTCGGCGGCGTGCTTCAGGGCGGTGAGTTCGGCGCGGCTGTTGCGGTCGACGGCCTGCTCGATGAGCTCCTCGGCGGCCGGGTCGTCGCCCACCGCGCGGTAGTCGTGCAGGAGGACGACCCGGGTCGTGCCGTCGCCGGCGGGTTCGACGCGCCACTCCCCGCCCATGGAGGCCACCGGGGCGGCGGTGACGACCTGGCGGAAGCGGACGGTGCGGGCCACGGGGTCGAGGGTCCGGCGGGAGGTCCAGGTGCGGACCTGTCCGTTGGCGATGGCCCAGATCCGCAGGTGCTGCTCGCCGCCGCCGGGCGGGGCCTCGTCGAGCACCTCGACGTGGACCGTGGGTCCGAAGACCTGCGGCCAGGCGGAGACGTCGGCGATGAGGTCGTAGACGGCCGCCGCGGGGGCGCCGACCGTGACGGTGTGCTCGGTGAGGCGGTCCCTCGCGGTCGAGGGGGTCGTAGCGGGCGCCACGGCGTACCTTCCTTTCGGCGGCCGTGAGAACGGCCGCACCAGAGTGGCAGGGATGGGCTCGAAGAGGACTTGAGCGGTGGTGGACCGCGGTCAGCGGGCGCCGGCCCAGTCGGGCCGGTCGGTGATCTCGACGACGGCGCAGCCCCAGCTGTATCCGGCGCCGACGCTCACGAGGACGCAGCGGTCCCCGGGCGCGGCCCGGCCGGTGGTCACCAGGTGGTCGAGGCCGGCGAACTGGTCGCCGGCGCCGAGGTGTCCGACGGTCCGGCTGAACTCCCAGGTGGTGCGCTCGGGTTCGATGCCGAAGGGCGTGTAGTAGATGGAGGTGAGCCGGCGGCGGCCGAAGTGCGGCAGGACGATCCACCGCGCCTCGTCCAGCTCGATCTCCGCGTCGGCCAGGGCCTGCTTGATGACGGTCTGCTGGCCGGCGTGCGCCCGGGTGATGGCGTACGAGAGGCCGTGGCGCTGGACGAAGGTGCGCTTGGCCGCGTCGAAGTCGACGGGTATGCGGTGCCCGAACGGGGCGTCGGTGAAGGGCTCGTCGCCGCGGTGCAGGGGTTCGAGTTCGGGGTCGGCGTGCAGGGCCAGCGAGAGCAGCCGGGCGAAGCCGCCGCGCCGGGAGAGCACGAGGGCGGTGGCACCGTCGGCGTACGGGGTGCCGGGGTCGGTGCGCCAGCGGTCGATGCCCGGGGCGCAGAAGCGGTCGGCCGTGGTCAGCAGGGCGTCGCGGCTCCCGTGCCCGGCGGCCAGGTAGGCGGTGGCGAGGTCGAGGGCGGCGAGGCCGCCGTTGGACATCTGGCGGATCTCCAGGGCCGGGCAGGAGTTGCCGAGGGCCGCGCGCTGGATGTACGACGCGACGGGCCACAGGTCCTGCCCCTGGTGGTAGGTGTCGGCGTGCAGGACGAGGTCGACGTCCCCGGCTGTGGACCCGGCGCGTTCCAGCACGGTGCGGGCCGCCGCGGCCGCCATCTCGGCGGCCGACTCGTCGGGCGAGACGGCGACCGACACCGCGCCGGTCTGTGCGGCGGTCCCCGGCGGGCACTCCCCGGCGGCGACGGCGTCGGCCACCGCGAGCGTGCGGGGCAGCCGCACCGCCGTCCCGCGCAGGTAGGTGTTCTCCACTCGCACAGCTACTCCCTCGTGGTCACGGGCGGTTCAGCCGGCCGAGGCGATCGTCAGGGGGACCTCGGACCGGTCGGGGGCGACGTCTTCGTCGCGGAGCACGTAGCGGACGGCGTCCAGCAGGGCGCGCCAGCTGGCGGTGACGGTGTTCCCGTCGACGCCGACGGTTCCCCAGCGCCGCTCGCCGTCGTGGTAGCCGATCAGGACCCGGGCGCGGGCGCCGCTGCCCGTGTCGCCGGTGAGCACCCGCACCCGGTAGTCCACCAGTTCGAGACGGGCGAGCTGGGGGAAGAACGGGTCGAGCGCCTGGTGCAGGGCCCGGTCGAGGGCGTTGACGGGGCCGTTCCCGCTGCCGGTGGCGGCGAGCGGAACACCGTCGATCCGCAGCCGCACGGCGGCCTCGGTCCGCTCGGAGCCGTCCCGCCGGCGGGCCACGGACACCTGCCAGGACTCGACGTCGAACGGGGCGGGCTCGGGCCCGCCCGCGAGCTCCTCGCGCAGCAGCAGCTCGAAGGAGGCGTCGGCGGACTCGAAGCTGTAGCCCTCGTTCTCCAGCTCCTTGATCCGCGCGGCGGCGCGGGCGACCTCGCCGGAGCCGGCGGCGACCTCGTAGCCGAGTTCGCGCGCCTTGAGCTCCACCGAGGAGCGGCCGCCCATGTCGGAGACCAGGGTGCGCATGGCGTTGCCGACCCGGTCCGGATCGATGTGCTGGTACAGGTCGGGGTCGACGCGGAGCGCGGCCGCGTGCAGCCCGGCCTTGTGGGTGAAGGCGGCGGCGCCCACGTAGGGGGCCGAGGAACGGGGCGGGAGTCCGGTGATCTCGGCGATCGCGCGCCCGGTGTCGGCGAGCCGGGCGAGCTGTTCGGGAGTGAGGATCTCCCGGCCCTGTTTGAGGGCGAGGTTCCCGATGAGGGTGAACAGGTCGGCGTTGCCGCAGCGTTCGCCGTACCCGTGGGCGGTGCCCTGGACGTGGACGGCTCCGGCGTCGAGGGCGGCCATGGAGTTGGCCACGGCGCACCCGGTGTCGTCGTGGCAGTGGATGCCGAGGGCGGCGCCGGTCCCGGCGAGGGTGTCGGCGACGGTCGCGGCGACCTCGTGGGGCAGCGATCCGCCGTTGGTGTCGCAGAGCACGACCGCCTCGGCCCCGGCCTCCGCGGCGGTCCGCACGACCTCCAGGGCGTAGTCGCGGTTGAGCCGGTGTCCGTCGAAGTAGTGCTCGGCGTCGAGGAAGACCCGCCGGCCGGCGTGCACGAGGTACCGCACGGTGCTGCCGATCATCGCGAGGTTCTCGGCGAGCGTGGTGCGCAGGGCCCGCTCGACGTGGCCGACGTGGCTCTTGCCGACCAGGGTGATCACCGGGGCGCCGGAGACCAGGAGGGCGCGCACCTGGGGGTCGACGGTCACCGGGACCTCCGGCCGCCGGGTCGCCCCGAAGGCCGCGAGCCGCGCGTTCCGCAGCCGGAGCTCCTTCTTCGCGCGGGCGAAGAACTCGGTGTCCCGGGGCACCGCCCCCGGCCAGCCGCCCTCGATGAATCCGACCCCGAGGGCGTCCAGGTGGCCGGCGACGGCGAGCTTGTCGTCCACCGTCAGGGCCATGCCCTCCTGCTGGCAGCCGTCGCGCAGGGTCGTGTCGTACAGCTGAGGTCTCGCCTCGGCCATGGCCCCTCCTCCTTCGCACCGCGCGCGCCCGTCGCGGCGCGGTTCTGGGCGGTCACCGTCCGGTGACCGGCTCGGGCAGAGCTGGAGTACCGGTCGACGTCGCGGGGGTGCCGGCGCCGCCCGCGCCGGCGCCGGAAGGCCCCCACCAGTGCGGATGGTCCCGGTACCAGGCGACGGTGTCCGCGAGGCCCCGGTCGAAGGGCACGCGGGGCGCGTAGCCGAGCTCGTCGCGGATCTTGCGGTCGTCCAGGGCGTACCGCAGGTCGTGCGCCTTGCGGTCCGGGGCCGTGCGCACCAGCGCCGGATCGGCGCCGCACAGCTCGACGAGCCGGTCGGCCAGCCGCCGGTTGGTCGTCTCGTTGCCCCGGCCGATGTTGTAGATCTCGCCGGCCCGCCCCCGGGTGAGGACGGTGTGCACGGCCCGGCAGTGGTCGTCGACGTGCAGCCATTCGCGGACGTTGCTCCCGTCGCCGTACAGGCCCACCGGGAGTCCGCGGAGCAGGCGGGTGACGAAGAGCGGGATCAGCTTCTCGACGTACTGGCGGGGCCCGTAGTTGTTGGAACAGCGGGTGACGGAGAGGTCGAGGCCGTGACTGCGCCAGGCGGCGCGGGCCAGCAGGTCGGAGGCCGCCTTGGAGGCCGCGTACGGCGAGTTCGGCAGCAGCGGCCGGTCCTCGTCCCAGGAGCCGTGCTCGATGGAGCCGTAGACCTCGTCCGTCGAGACGTGCACCACGCGCGGCACCCGCGCCGCGACGCACGCGTCCAGGAGCGTCTGGGTGCCGAGGACGTTGGTCCGGACGAACTCCGACGCCCCGGTCAGCGACCGGTCCACGTGGGACTCGGCCGCGAAGTGCACGACCGCGTCGTGCCCGGGCAGCAGCTCCCGGAGGAGGTCCCGGTCGCAGACGTCGCCGCGGACGAAGGTGAGCCGGGGCCCGTCGGCCGGCAGGTTGGCCCGGTTGCCCGCGTAGGTGAGCTTGTCGAGGACGGTCACCCGGGCGCCCTCGGAGCCCGGGTGACCGTCGGCGAGGAGCGTACGGACGTAGTGCGAGCCGATGAAGCCCGCGCCGCCGGTGACGCAGATCCTCATGCCGCCACCTCGACGCTCGCGTGGTCGCCCACGAGGAGCCGGTGCCAGCCGGGCACCCCGCCGGCGGTGACGGTGGCCTGCCGGCCGATGACCGAGCCGCGCACCGAACCGACCCCTGCCACCTGCGCCCCGTCCAGGACGAGGCTGTGCTCGATCACCGAGGAGCGCACCTCGCAGTCCTGCCCGATGGTCGTGCACGGGCCGACGCCGCTGTCCTCGATCACCGATCCGGCGCCCACGATCACCGGCCCCACGAGGCGGGAGCGGACGATCCGGGCGCCGGGTTCGACGACGACGGCGCCGATCAGTTCGCTGTCGGCGTCGACCTCGCCGCGGACGGAGGGGACGAGGTCCTTGAGGAGTTCGCTGTTGCACTCCAGGACGTCCTCGACCCGCCCGGTGTCCCGCCAGAAGCCCTCGTAGACCCGGGCGCGGACGTCCTCGCCCCGCTCGACGAGCCACTGGATGGCGTCGGTGATCTCCAGTTCGCCGCGGGCGCTGGGCCGGATCGCGTCCACCGCCGCGTGGATGGCCGCGGTGAAGAAGTACACGCCGATCACGGCCAGGTCGCCGCACGGTTCGCGCGGCTTCTCCACGAGCCGCAGCACCCGGCCCTCGGCGTCCACCTCGGCGACGCCGAACTCGCTGGGGTGCGCGACCTTGTGGACGACGATCTGGGCGGCGGGCCGCCGGAGGACGAAGTCCCGGGCGATGTCCTGGACGCCGTCGGTGAGCATGTTGTCGCCGAGGTACATCACGAAGTCGTCGTCGCCGAGGAAGGGGCGGGCGATGGCGACGGCGTGGGCGAGCCCGCGCGGCGCCTCCTGCGGGATGTAGGTGAGCCGTACGCCGAACCGGGCGCCGCTGCCGAGCGCTCCCTCGATCTTCCCGCTCCGGTCGCCGACGACGACACCGATCTCGGTGGCCCCCAGATCCCGCAGGGCCTCGACGACGTGGACCAGCACCGGCTTGTTCGCGATCGGGATCAGCTGCTTGGGCATCGAGTGGCTGAAGGGCCTGAGCCTGCTGCCCAGTCCCCCGGCCAGAATCAGTGCTTTCATGCGGAGCCTCCTCAGAACTCCCCGAGGACGTCGCGCAGGGCCGAGATCACCCTGTCCTGCACGTCCACGGGGAGTGACGGGTACATGGGGAGCGAGAAGATCTCGCCCGCGGCGGCCTCGGTGGCCGGGAGCGCGCCCGGGGCGTAGCCGAGGTGGGCGAAGCCGGTCATGGTGTGGACCGGCCAGGGGTAGCTGATGTTGAGCGCGATGTCGTGGCGCTTCAGGCGCTCGATGATCTCGTCGCGCCGGGGGTGGCGCACGACGTAGACGTAGTAGACGTGCTCGTTGCCCGGGTTGGTGACGGGCAGCCGGAGGCCGTCCGGCGCGACCAGGTCGCCGAGGCCCTCCTCGTAGCGCCGGGCGACGGCGCGGCGGCCCTCGACGTAGGAGTCGAGCCGGGTCAGCTTGCGCCGCAGGATCTCGGCCTGCACCTCGTCCAGGCGGCTGTTGTGGCCCGGGGACTGGACCACGTAGTAGACCTTCTCCATCCCGTAGTAGCGCAGCCGGCGCAGGGCCGCGTCGGTGCCGTCGTCGTTCGTGACGACCGCCCCGCCGTCTCCGTACGCGCCGAGGACCTTGGTCGGGTAGAAGGAGAAGGCCGCCGCGTCGCCCATCGTGCCGGCGAGCCGTCCGTGGTGCCGGGCGCCGTGCGCCTGGGCGCAGTCCTCGACGACGGCGAGGCCGTGCCGGGAGGCGATCCGCTCCAGCGGGGCCATGTCGACGCACTGGCCGTAGAGGTGCACCGGGAGCAGCGCCTTGGTGCGGCGGGTGACGGCCGCCTCGACCTGCGCGGTGTCCATGAGGAAGTCGGACTCGTCGATGTCGACGAAGACGGCGCGGGCGCCGGTGCCCTCGATGGCGACGACGGTCGGCGCGGCGGTGTTGGAGACGGTGATGACCTCGTCGCCGGGGCCGACGCCGAGCGCCTGGAGCGCCAGCTTGACGGCGTTGGTCCCGTTGTCGACGCCCGTGCAGTGCCGGACGCCGTTGTAGGCGGCGAACTCCTCTTCGAAGCCGCGCACGCTCTTGCCGAGCACGAGCTGGCCGGAGGAGAACACGGTCTCCACCGCGTCCAGCAGATCCGCGCGCTCCTTCTCGTACTCCGGCAGGTAGTCCCAGACGTGGGTGGTCATGGACGGATCAGCCTCCATCGGTCTCTCCGGTCGAATGGAGGGGAGGTTGAGCCAGGGTGGTCGCGCCTCGCTCAAGCCGTGGTGTCGCGCCGCGCCCGGGTCGTGGCGCGCGGGCCGCTCAGGCCTTGGGGCAGCGGGGGGCGAGCGGCTCGTCGTGGGCCGCTCAGGCCGTGGTGCGGTGGGGGGGGCGAGCGGCTCCTCGTGGGCCGCTCAGACCGTGGTGCGGTGGGGGGCGAGCGGCTCCTCGTGGGCCGCCAGGGCGGCGCCGCGGGCGATCAGGGCGTCGATCTCCGAGGGGGTGAGCCCGCTCTCCGACAGCACCTGGCGGGTGTGCTCGCCCGGGGTCGGCGCGGGCCCCGGGTCCGGCGCGGGGGTCCGGTCGAAGCGGGGCGCGGGGGCGGGCTCGGTCCCCGTACCGGTGTCGATGTAGGTACCGCGCGCGCTCAGCTGCGGGTGGCCTGCGGCCTCCGGCAGGGTGAGCACGGGGGTGACGCAGGCCTGGGTGCCGGCGAAGGCCTCCGTCCAGGCGTCCCGGCTCCTGGTCGCGAACCGGGCGGCGAACGCCTCGCGCAGGGCGGGCCATCGGGTGCGGTCCGCGCGGTCGGGCAGGGAGTGGGCCGGGAGGCCGAGTCCGGCGATCAGGTCGGCGTAGAAGCGCTCCTCCAGAGCGCCGACGGCCACGTGGCCGCCGTCCGCGCACGGGTAGGTGGTGTAAAAGGGGGCTCCTCCGTCGAGCAGGTTGGCTCCGCGCGGGCCGTCCCAGGACCCCTCGTCGCGCATGGCGAGGAGCATCCCGAGGAGCGAGGCGGTGCCGTCGACGATGGCGGTGTCGACCGTCTGCCCGAGCCCCGACCTCCGGCGTTCGTGGAGCGCCGCGAGAATGCCGCAGACCAGCAGCATCCCGCCGCCGGCGAAGTCCCCGAGCAGATTGACGGGGGGCACCGGCGCGCCGCCGTCGGTGCCGATCGCGTCCAGCGCCCCGGTCAGCGCGATGTAGTTGATGTCGTGGCCGGGCGCGCTCGCCAGCGGTCCGTCCTGGCCCCAGCCCGTCATCCGGGCGTAGACCAGGGCGGGGTTGCGGTCCCGGCAGGCCTCGGGCCCGATCCCGAGCCGCTCGGCGACTCCGGGCCGGAAGCCCTCGACGACCACGTCGGCACGGTCGGCGAGGCGCAGCACCGCGGCGACGCCCTCGGGGTCCTTGAGGTCCAGGGCCACCGAGCGGCGGCCCCGGTCGAGCACCCGGTGCCAGCCGCCGAACGGCCGTCGGCCGTCTGCCCGGTCGACCCGGATCACCTCGGCACCGAGGTCGGCCAGCATCATGCAGGCGAACGGCACCGGGCCGATCCCCGCGAGTTCGACGATCCGCAGCCCGGCCAGCGGTCCGCGTCGCGGACCGGTCTCTCCCGTCGGCGGGCCCGTGGGCCGCGGGCCGCGGAAGCTCGTCCTTGTCGTCTCCATGGCCGGGGACGGTAGGAGCCGCGGCTATGAGCGGGCTCGAGCCGACTTCGAGCCCGGGGTGGCACCTTCCGGCCCACTCGCATCCCCGGTTCCACGATCAGAAGGAGTCCGCTCATGAGCGACCCGACCCGCGCGACGGAGACCAGCGCGGCCACGTGCCGCATCTGCGACGGCGAGGTGACCGAGTTCCTCGACCTGGGGCGGCAGCCCCTGTCGGACGCCTTCCCCGAACCGGCGCGCACCGAGGGCGAGTTCTTCTACCGGCTGGCCGTCGGCGTGTGCGCCGACTGCGCCATGGTCCAGCTCACCGAGGAGGTGCCCCGGGAGAAGATGTTCCACGAGGACTACCCGTACCACTCCTCGGGTTCCTCGGTCATGCGCGAGCACTTCTCCGCCACCGCCCGCGGCTTCATCGAGAAGGAGCTGACGTCGGCGGACCCCTTCGTCGTCGAGATCGGCTGCAACGACGGCATCATGCTCCGCACCGTCAGCGAGGCCGGCGTCCGGCACCTGGGCGTCGAGCCGTCCGGCGGTGTGGCCAAGGTCGCGGCCGCCTCGGGCATCCGGGTGCGCAACGACTTCTTCGAGGAGCGGACGGCCGCCGAGATCCGCGCGGAGGACGGCCCGGCCGACGTGATCTTCGCGGCCAACACCCTGTGCCACATCCCCTACATGGACTCCGTCCTGCGGGGCGTCGGCGCCCTGCTCGGCCCTGACGGCGTGTTCGTGTTCGAGGACCCGTACCTGGGCGACATCGTGGAGAAGACGTCCTTCGACCAGATCTACGACGAGCACTACTACTTCTTCACGGCCCGCTCGGTGTCCGCGATGGCCGCCCGCTTCGGCCTCGAACTCGTCGACGTCGAGCGGCTCACCGTGCACGGCGGCGAGGTGCGCTACACCCTCGCCCGGTCCGGCGCCCGCACCCCCTCGCCCGCGGTCGCCGCGCTGGTCGCCGAGGAGGCCGGGCGCGGCCTCGGCTCCCTGCCGACGCTGAAGGCCTTCGCCGCGAACGTCAAGCGGATCCGCACGGAGCTGGTCGCCCTGCTGTCCCGGCTGCGCGCCGAGGGCCGCACGGTCGCCGCGTACGGGGCGACCGCCAAGAGCGCCACCGTCACCAACTTCTGCGGGATCGGGCCGGACCTCGTGGACTACGTCTGCGACACCACGCCCGCCAAGCAGGACCGGCTCACCCCCGGGGCGCACATCCCGGTCGTGCCCGCGGAGCGGTTCTCGGGCGACTACCCCGACTACGCGCTCCTCTTCGCCTGGAACCACGCCGAGGAGATCATGCGCAAGGAGCGGGGCTTCCAGGAGAGCGGCGGCAAGTGGATCTTCTACGTCCCCACGGTCCACGTCGTCTGACCCGGCCACCGCAGCGGAGGAGGTAGCCCCACCATGCCCGAGAAGACCTTCGAAGGCCGGACCGTGGTCGTCACCGGCGGCGGCACCGGCATCGGCCGCGCGGCCGCGCTGGCGTTCGCCGGACTGGGGGCGGCCGCGGTGATCGTCACCGGTCGCCGCAAGGAGCGGCTGGACGAGGTGGCCGCGCTGAGTCCGGCCGTCGTCCCGGTCGTCGCCGACGTGACCACCCAGGAAGGGGCGCGCGCCGTCGCCGAGGCGGTCGGCACCCACGGCGGCGGGACGCTGGACGTCCTGGTGCACAACGCCGGCGTCTTCCGGTTCACCCCGCTGGCGGCGCTGGATCCCGGCACCGCGCGGGAGGTCCTGGACACCAACGTGCTCGGACCGGTGCTGCTCACCGCCGAGCTGCTGCCGTTGCTGCGCTCCCCCGGCGGCACCCTGGTGCTGGTCTCCAGCCGGGGCGGGCACAACCCGGGGGTGGACAGTTCGCTGTACTCGGCGAGCAAGGCCGCCGTGGACAGCTTCACCCGGAGCTGGGCCGCCGAGCTGGCTCCGCGCGGCATCCGCGTCAACGCCGTCGCGCCGGGCTTCGTCCGTACGGAGGCGTACGCGGCGAACGGTCTCGGCCCCGAGCAGGTGGAGGGGCTGTTCGCCGGGGTCGCGGGGACGATCCCGCTCGGCCGGGTCGCGGAGGCCGACGAGGTGGCACGCTGGCTGACCTTCCTCGCCGACCCGGCGAACGCGCTGGTCACGGGCCAGGTCGTCACGATCGACGGCGGGCTGGACATCGCCGGCGGCTGAACAGCGACCGGCAGGCGGGTGGGCGCCGTCCGAAGCGGAACGACCGCTCCGGACGGCGCCCGCACATGCGTTCCCGTGGACACTCGTTCCGGCGCGTCGTGTCCGCGTTCCGCCGGAGCGGCCCACGCGTCGATGAGACTGACCCGGCTACCCGTCAGTCCGTGTCGGCCGTGACGCCGGCTCCCAGCGCAGGAGACGAACATGAGGATTCTGGTGACAGGCGCGACCGGCGGCGTCGGCCGGTACGTGGTCGACCAGCTGCTCTCGGCAGGGGTCCAGGTGCGGGCGCTGACCCGCGATCCGGCGAGGGCCTCGCTGCCGCCGGGCGTGGAGGTCGTCCAGGGGGACCTCTCCGTTCCGGACGGACTCGCCCCCGCCTTCAAGGACGTCGACGGGCTGCACCTGTTCCCGGTCGAGGAGACCGCCCGGGAGGTCGTCGACCTGGCCCGCGAGGCCGGGGTGCGTCGCGTCGCGGACCTCTCCGCGGCGGCCGTCACGATCGGGCTGTACGAGAGCCCGACCGAGAAGGCGATCGAGGAGTCGGGGCTGGAGTGGACCCACGTCCGCCCCGCCGAGTTCATGACGAACCGCCTGCACCTGTGGGGGCCGGACATCCGCGCCGAGCGGGTGGTCCGCTACCCCTTCCCCGACGAGACGGGCGTGCCGGTGCACGAGGCGGACATCGCCGCCGTCTCCGTCGCCGCGCTGCTGGAGGACCGGCTCCTCGGCAGGGCGCTCACCCTGACGGGGCCCGCGCCGATCAGCGCGCGCGAGCAGGTGCGGGCGATCGGGGACGCGCTGGGCGAGGACGTGCGGCTGGAGGAGGTGAGCCGGGAGGAGGCGCTGCGGCTGATGCGGGCGCAGGGCGGATTCGCCGCCGAGAACGCCGAGTTCCTGCTCGGCTACCAGGACTACACGGGCGAGGACGGCGCGGGCGAGGACGGCCTGTCCGACCAGGACTACTCCGCTCTGCTGCGCCCCTGGCCCGACGTCGAGGAGGCGACCGGGCGGCCGGCGCTGGACTTCGCCCGGTGGGCGCGGGACCACGCGGACGACTTCCGCTGAACGCCGCCGGCCCGATGCCCCAGCCGGTGGGCGGGACATCGGGCCGCGTGGGGGGCGGGGCGGTCAGCGGCCGGCCAGTTCCTCCAGCTTGCGCACGATCGCGGAGGTGCTCGGCAGCGCGGCGATCTCCTCGGCCAGGGCGCGGGCCCGCTCCCGGTACAAGGGGTCGGTGAGGATCGCGCGGCCCGCCTCCTCGATCCGCTCCGGGGGCTCGACCAGGTTGAGCGTGATCGAGGCGCCGTACGCGTCGAAGCGGCGCATCGGGATGGCCGAGGCCAGCATGTCGGGGAAGACCAGCTGGGGCACGCCGGCGGCGGCCGCGTACATGCAGGTCTGGCCTCCGCCGTGGTGGATCAGCAGGTCGCAGGAGGGGACGACGGTGTCGAGCGGCACGTAACCCGCCCGGATGCCGGGCCACTCGGCGCGCAGCGCCTCGGCGACCGGCTCCTGGGTGGCGACGATCAGCTCCACGTCCTGGAAGACGGGGTTCTCCAGGATCGGCCGGAAGAACGCGACGCCGAGCGTGTCGATCATGGCCGCCCGCGAGCCGGAGGTCACCAGGACCCGCTTGCGCTCGGTACGCCGGTAGACCCAGGGCTCCAGCGGAAGCTGGGTGGAGCCGGGCGTCCACCGCATGTACTGCGCGGGCTCGGCGCCCTCGGGCCGGAGCGACGCCGGGGTGATGTGGACGTACAGGTCCTCCCTGGGGAAGGTGTCCAGACCGAGCTTCGCCAGCTCCGGACGGAGCTCGTCGGCCACGTACTCCAGGTCCTGCGGGTCCCGCTCCAGGGCGTCCCAGGCCTGGCAGACGTAGGGGACCTTGGCGTGGTGGGCGATCAGCGCGGCACCGTAGTTGCGGGTGCCGCCGACGACCAGGTCCGGACGCCAGTGGTCCGCCAGGTCGGCCAGCCGCTCGAAGCTGTCCGCCGCCATCCGGGCGAAGCCGCGGCTGGCGAACTCGCACTCGGCGGCCTCGCCCCGGGGACGGTCCAGCTTGTTGCCGTCCCGGTCCCAGAACATGGCCTTGAAGACGCCCATCTCCGACATCGCGAAGGCGGGCAGGCCGTGCTCGGTGACGGCGGCGACGTCCTCCTGCGGCGCGGCCACGATCACCTCGTGGCCCTCGGTGCGACACGCGGACGCGAGGGGCAGCAGGGCGTGGACCGTCGCTCGGCCTCCACCGGTGAAGAACAGGATGCGCACGATGACTCCTTACGGATTGGCTGGGCTGACGCGCAGGGCTTCGGCCTCGACCTCGACGCTCGCGGTCACCCGGTCGTCGGGGTCGCGGACCGTGGAGACCCCGCTGCTGGTGAAGGTGTCGCCGGTCAGGACCGCGTGGTGGTCGATGTCCACCCAGCCGAGGTAGGCGCCCTGCTCGTCGACCAGGCGCTCGGCTATCCGGTAGGAGAACCGGCCCTCCCCGGTCGCGGTCCAGGTGCCCGCGCCGCCGCCGCCCGGCGCCGGGCCGGCCAGGATGAAGGCCCGGCCCTCGGGGGTGAGGTGCAAGGTGCTGACGAACTCCTTGCCCTCCAGGCGGAACCGCTCCGTCCAGGTGCCTTCCGGTCCCGGCGTGCTCGCTGCCGACTCGTCCACTCTGCTCCTCCCCTTGCCCATGGCTGGTCCGGCGACGCTAGGCCGCCCGCCTCGACGCCCGCTCGAACCGTCGGGGGGCCCCCCGGGGCCCCGGGGGCGCCCCCCCGGGGGGCGGGGGGGGGCCGGGGGGGGGGGCCGGCCGCCCCCCCCCCCCCCCCGCCCCCCCCCGCCCCCCCCCCCCCGGGGCGCCCCCCCCCGGGTCCGCGCGGGGGTGGACAGGCTGGGGGCACGTCCTTCCCGACCTCCCGCCGTGACCGCCAAGGAGCACCATGACCACCGACGCCAGCACGCCCGCGATCCCGGAGACGGCCCGCGAGGTCCGGCTCGCCCGCCATCTCGACGGCGCGATCACCCCCGGCCACTTCGACATCGCCGAGGTCCAGGTCAGGGAGCCCGGCCCCGGCGAGGTCCTGGTCCGCACCGACCACGTCTTCGTGGCCGCGGCCTACCAGGACCTGATGCGCCCCGACTGCCCGCTGCCCGTGCCGCCGTACCAGGTGGGCGGCCGGATCGGCGGCGGCGAGGTGGGGACGGTCGTGCGGTCCGCCGACCCCGGCCTGGCCGTCGGCGACGTCGTCCAGATGATGGCGGGCTGGGGCGAGTACACGACCGCGCCCGCCGACCGGTTCCACCGGCTCGACGCCGGACTCTTCCCCAGCTCGTCGTACTTCCTGAGCCAGGGGCCCACCGCCTACTACGGGATGGCCACCCTGGCGCAGGCGGGCCCGGGCGACGTGGTCTTCGTGTCGGGAGCGGCCGGCGGGGTGGGCTCGCTCGCCGGGCAGATCGCGAAGTGCCGGGGCGCCTCCAAGGTGATCGGCAGCGCCGGCAGCAAGGAGAAGGTCGCCTACCTCGTCGACGAGCTGGGCTACGACGCCGCCTTCGACTACCACGACGGCCCGGTCCTCGACCAGCTGCGCGAGCTCGCGCCGAGCGGCATCGACGTGTTCTTCGACAACGTGGGCGGCGAGCAGTTCGAGGCCGCGGTGCAGGCGGCGGCCCCGCACGCCCGGTTCGCGCTCTGCGGTGCCCTGTCCGGGCAGATCGGCGGGACGGGCGGCCGGCCGCGCTTCGACCTCCTGACCGCCATCACCCGCCACATCGAGCTGCGGCCCTTCGCCACGTACCACACGCCCGAGCAGATCCAGGCGTGGACCGAGCACCTCGCACGGTGGCTCTCCGAGGGCCGCTTCGTCTTCCCCCAGACCGTCGTCGAGGGGGGCATCGAGCAGGCGCCGGGCGCGCTCCTCGACCTGCTCGCCGGCCGGCACCGGGGCAACGTCGCCGTGCGGTTCGCGGGCTGACGGGCCCGGTCGGCGGAGACCCGGTGGCGGAGACCCGGTACGGGGCCGTACCGGGTCTCCGTCCCCGGGGGGGCCGTCCCCGGGGGGCCGTCAGCGCGCGGGCGGCAGGGTGGTCGCCTCGACGCGGACCCGCAGCCGGCGGACCACCCGGTCCGCCGCGTCGTGGACCGTCGAGACGCCTTCGCCCGTGAAGGCGCGGCCGGTCAGCACCGCCGTCTGCGCGATCACCACCCGCCCCGCGCCGCGGCCATCGTCCCCGGCCAGCGGCTCCACCACGCGGAAGCCGAAGCGTCCGGCGCCGAGGTCCCACCAGACGCCCGTGCCCGTCCCGCCCTCCAGCAGCAGCGCCGTCCCGTCGGCGGCGAAGCGGAAGACACTCGTCGTCCACCGCCCCCGGCGTTCCACCCGAACGCTCCAACGCCCCACCGGCCCCGGCTCCGTCACGGGCCCCGGCTTCGTCTCCGACCGCGTCTCCGGTCCCGGTCCCGGCTCCGACCCCGGTCCCGGCTTCGGCCCGCTCTCCGTCATCCGGCCAGGGTCGGCCGCCCCGCTCGGGGCCGGCTCGACCGGCCCGCCGGGGCACGGACCGGGGCCTGCTCCGTCCCGGACGGCCGTGGCGCCGCTCGGGCCCCGGTCAAGCGCCGCTCGAGCCGCGCCCGGCACGGTGGTCCCATGAGAGTGCTCAGTCTGCGGACACTGAACCGGACCCTGCTGGAGCGGCAGTTCCTGCTGGAGCGGACCTCCCTCCCCGCGATCGACATCGTCCGGCACCTGGTCGCGATGCAGGCGCAGGAGCCCAACTGGCCCTATGTGGGCCTGTGGACACGGGCCGAGGGCTTCGCCCACAAGGAGCTGACCGACCTGTACGAGGACCGTGCCGTGGTGCGCGGCACCATGGTGCGGCGTACGCAGCACCTGGCGGCCGCCGAGGACTTCGCGTGGCTGCGGCCCACCGTGCAGCCCGTCGTGCGCGGCGCTCTCGCCCACGGCTACTTCGCCCCCCACGTCGAGGGGCTGGACACGGAGGAGCTCGCCGCGGCGGGACGCGAGCTCATCCGCGGCGGCGATCTGACCCGCGCCGCACTGGGCCGGCAGCTCGGCGAACGCTTCGCCGGCCGTCACGGCGCCCGGCTCGCCTCCGTGGTGGAACTCCTGGAGCCCGTCGTGTACCCGCCGCCGAACGGCGTCTGGGGCGCCTGGGGCAACCGCACCACGACACCGCTGGCTCTCGCCCACGACTGGACCGGCGTCCCGACGGCCACCCGGCCGGATCCGCGCACCATGGTCACGCGCTACCTGGCCGCCTTCGGCCCGGCCGGCATCCTGGACGTCCAGGCGTGGTCGGGGCTGACCCGGCTGCGCGAGGTCGTCGAGTCCCTGCCGCTGCGGATGTTCCGCACCGTGGACGGCAAGGAGCTGTACGACCTCCCGGACGCGCCGGTCGCCGACGCCGAGACCCCGGCACCGGTGCGCTTCCTGCCCGCGTTCGACAACGCGGCGCTCGGGCACAAGGACCGCACCCGGCTGATCAGTGACGCCGACCGGCGGCGGATCGCCCCGGTCGCGGCGCTCGGCGTGCCGCTCCTCCTGGTGGACGGCTTCGTGCGGGGCTCCTGGTCGTTCAAGGACGGCGCCCTGCGGATCACCCCCTTCCGGCCGCTGGGCCGCGCCGAGGAGGACGCGGTGCTCGGCGAGGCGCGGTCGCTCTTCGGCTTCGTCGCCGGCACCGGGGCGCCGGAGGACATCGCGGTCGAGGCCTGAGCCGTTCTCCATGGGCGGTCCAGCGGCGCGGGACAGCATCGGGGGTGCGCCGACCGGGCTCCACCGGGCGGACACCTCCGGAAAGGGATCCGATGAGCAGAGAAAGTCTCGGCCAGATCTACACCCGTGCCGAGATCTACGAGGCCGTGTACCGGGCACGCCGCAAGGACTACCGGGCCGAGGCCGCCGAAGCGGAGTCCATCGCCCGCGAGTTCGGCACCGACCCCAAGTCCCTGCTGGACGTGGCCTGCGGCAACGGTCCTCACCTGCGGTACTTCCGCCAGAGCTTCGACGATGTCGAGGGCGTGGACGTCTCCGAGGACATGGTGCGGCTCGCCCGGCACAACCTGCCGGACGTCCCCGTCCACCAGGGCGACATGGCCGGCTTCCGGCTGGAGCGCACGTTCGACGTCATCACCTGCATGTTCAGCTCGGTCGGCTATCTGCGCGACACCGACGAGCTGGACGCCACGGCGGAGTCCTTCGTCCGCCACCTCAACCCGGGCGGCGTCGTCGTCCTGGAGCCGTGGTACTTCCCCGACACGTTCGTGCCCGGGCAGATCATGAGCACCCTGGCCACCGAGGGCGGGCGCACCATCTCCCGGATCTCGCACGCCACCCGGGAGGAGGGCGACATCGCGCGGGTGCTCGCGCACTACCTCGTCGCCGACTCCGCCTCGGGCGTGGAGCATTTCATCGACAGCCACGACCTGAAGCTCTTCACGCGTTCGGAGTACGAGTCGGCCTTCGAGCGGGCGGGCTGCACGGTGCAGTACCGGGAGCGCGGGACGAAGGTCGGCATGTTCGCCGCCACCCTGGGGCACGCCCGGTGAACCACGGTGACTGAGCCGCCGCGTCCCGCCCGTGTCGCCGTCATCGGCGGCACCGGCTGGGTGGGCCGCCATCTGCTGGCCGCCTTCGCCGACCGGGGCCACGAGGTCCTCGCACTGGCCCGCAACGACGCCGCCCACCTCCCGCCGGGCGCGTTCCGGCGGCTCGACCTGACCGCGGCCGGCCCCGACGCGCTCGCGGAGCTGCTGGACCGGGAGCGGGTCGGGATCGTCGTCAACGCCACCGACGGGGCCAACGCTACCGACGGCTGGGACCGCTCCGACGAGGAGATGACCGCCGCGAACGTGCACGCCGTGGAGCGCCTGCTGGCGGCCCTGGCCCGGCTCCCCGGGCGACCGCGGCTGGTCCACCTGGGGTCGATGCACGAGTACGGGCCGGTCCCGGACGGCACCCTGATGGGCGAGTCGCTGACGCCCGCGCCGGTGAACGTCTACACCCGCAGCCGGCTGGCCGGGACCCGGTCCGTGCTGGACGCGGCCCGGGCCGGAACCGTGTCCGCGGTGGTGCTGCGGCTCGCCAATGTGTGCGGGCCGCATCCTTCCTCGGCGGCCTTCCTGGGGAAGCTGCTGTCCCGGCTGCGCGACGCGGCGGCGGGCGAGCGGGGGGTGCGGCTGACCGTCGCCGAGGGGGCCCGCCGGGACTTCGTCGACGTGCGCGACGTCGCGCGGGCCGTCGTGCTGGCCGCTGCCGCGCCGGTGGACGGACGTGCCGTCAACATCGGCAGCGGCACCGCGACCCCGGTCCCGGAGCTGGTGGACCTGTTCCTCGCCGTCACCGGCCTGCCGGCCGGGACCGTGCGAAGGGACCTGCGTCCCGTCGACGGCCTCGGCTCCGACTGGATGCGGGTCGACAACCGGCTCGCCGCGCGGCTGCTGGGCTGGTCGCCGCGGGTCCCGCTGCGCACCTCGCTCGTCGACATGTGGCGGAGCTGAGGGCACCTCGACCGGACCCGGGGACTTCCGGTCAGGCAGGGTGCCGCGACCGGACCCCGGGCCCTCCGGTCAGGCGTGGGGTCCGACCGTCACCCTGCCGAGGGTCAGTTCCGTCCGGCCCTCCAGGATCTCCCCGACCCGGGCCACCTGGGCGTCGAGTTCCTTGCGCAGGACGCCGGTCAGCGGGGTGATCTCCTCCACTGTGACGTGCAGCTTCCTGCCGGAGCGGCGCTGGTGCCAGACGCCGGCGACCTGCCCGTCGACGAGGAGGACCGGGAAGTTCCCCGCCTGGCCGGCGGCGAGGGCTCGTTCGGACGCGGCGCCGGGGTAGAGCAGGTCGCGCGGCCGGCAGCCGACCACGTACGCGTCGAAGTACGGCAGCAGCACCAGGCCGCTGGGCGGGGCGTCGGGCACGGCGGTGTCCCCGGCAACCACCCAGGCGCGCTCACCCGCCAGTTCCACCTCCTCCAGGGCGTCGCCGAGCGAGGCGAACAGCTCGGTGGCCCAGCGGTTCGGGGCGGCCAGCCAGCGGGCGAAGTGCTGGGGCGTCGCGGGCCCGAAGGCGTGGAGGTACGAGGTCACGAGGGCGGCGAGGGCGGCGGTCCCCTCCTGCGGGGTGAAGCCGGGCAGCCAGCGGTGCGGATTGGTGTAGGTGACCTTGCGCCCGCGGGTCGGCCCGAAGCACAGCGCGCCGCGGTTGGCGGCGAGGTCCATGGCGGCCCTCCAGCGCGGCCACTTGCCCTGGAAGGCCTCCATGACCGGGTCGCCGGCCCAGGAGCCGGTGCGCTCCACGATGGCTTCCGTCAGTTCGTCGGCGGTGAGCTCCGCGTCCTCCAGCGAGTCCGCGACGGCGGCGACGACCTGGTCGATCTGGTCGGGGGTGAGCAGCTGCTGACCGCCGCGCGCGTTGCCGGACGACGGCGGGAGGGCGGACAGCGCCCCCGTCCACATCGGCAGGTCGCGGGTGGGCAGCAGGTGCACGGTGCCGCGCGGCCCGTACGTCTTCACCAGGGTCCGCTCCGTCCACAGCGCCTCGCGCACGCCCACCCGGGTGGTCCCCGACAGCCGCAGCCCGACGGACAGTTCGGCCGCCGAGAGCACTTGGGCGTGCGCGCCGCACAGCCGGGTCACCACGTCCGCCGGGTCGGTGGCCGTGCCCGTCGGCATCAGCGAGCTGCGCTCCAGCCGCCGTGCGGACACCCCGGCCCACGGGAGAACGGGTACCTCTGCCGCACGGTCCTTCATGTTCTGCGCTCCTCCGGGTTCGACACCGACCGCCCACTATCGCGCACCGCGCTCGCGTCCGGCTCGAACGCGCAGCTGGAGCGGGGCTCCAGATCCCGTCGAGCGTCCGGTGGCACGGTCGCCGAAATCCCGACTGCGTAAGGACAGAGCCTGATGCGCATCATGTTCACGATCTGGCCGATGGCGGCGCACCTGTACCCCGCGGTGCCGCTCGCCCTGGCCCTGCAGAGCGCGGGCCACGAGGTGTGTGTCGCCTCCCACCCCCTGTTGACCGGCACGATCCGCGCGGCGGGCCTGACGGCGGTCGAGATCGGCACCGGCGACACCATGACCTCGCTGGACGGGGCCGAGGAGTTCATGCCCGGCGAGGAGGAGAGCGAGCGGCTGCTGGCGTTGCTGGCGGAGGATCCGGCGGACCGTCCGGCCGCGGAGATGTTCACCCTGTTCCTGGGGGCGGTGCGGATGTACAACACCGTCCCGGAGGGCGGGGCCGCGGCGCCGGGGGTGGACGACGTGGTGGCCTTCGCCCGCGCCTGGCAGCCCGATCTGGTGGTGTGGGAGCAGTGGCCGGCCGCCGCCGTGGCGGCGCGGTTGTGCGGGGCGGCGCACGCCCGGATCCTGTGCGGACCGGACTACTGGGCCTGGGGCAGGGAGCGCATCCTCGCGGCGGGCGGCGCGGATCCGACGGCGGCCATCGTGGCGCCGATCGCGGAGCGGTACGGACTGGAGGTCGACGACGAGCTGGTGCTCGGCCAGTGGACCATCGATCCGACGCCGACCGCGCTGCGGCTGCCGGCCGTCGAGCCGAGGGTCGTGTCGGTGCGCCGGGTCCCCGTCTCGGGCGGCGCGGTGCTGCCGCGCTGGCTGCACCCGCGCCCGGAGCGTCCCCGGGTGGCGGTCTCCCTGGGCACGTCGGGGCGGGCGCTCGGAATCACCGACCGGGACCTGATCGCCGACGTCCTGGAGGCGGTCGGCGGCCTGGACGCCGAGGTGGTCGCGACCTTCGACGCGGAGCAGCTGGCGGGTCAGCGGGTCCCGGAGAACACCCGTACCGTCGACTTCGTGCCGCTCAGCCATCTGCTCGGCACCTGCTCAGCCGTGGTGCACCACGGGGGCGGCGGCACGTTCGCGGCGGCCGTGTCGCACCGGGTGCCGCAGCTGATCGAGACGAGCGGCGAGCTGGAGTGCGCCGCGTACGCCGACTACGTGACGAGCCGGGACGGCGGGCTCGCGGTGAACCACACCCGGCAGTCCCCCGAGGAGATCCGGCGGAGCATCGAGCGGCTGATCGAGGAGCCGGTCTTCCGCAAAGGCGCCGGCACGCTGCACGCCGAGTGGCTGGCGATGCCGGGTCCGGTGGACGTGGTCCCGACCCTGGAGCTGCTGGCCGCCCGGCACCGTACGGCGCCGCTGCCGCCCCGCTGAGCGTCCCGCGGGAGGAAGGCCGTCGCCCGGACACCTTCGCGGGGTGTCCGGGCGACGGCTTTCGCATGTGCGGTCAGAGGGTGACGGCCCCCGTGGTGAGCAGGGAGAGCAGTGTCCTGGCCTCCACGTCGACGTAGTGGCCGTGCCGGACGAGGGAGCCGAGCTGGCCGGGGGTGATCCAGTGGTAGCCCGGCGGCGGCCGGAGCGGTGCCTCGGTCTCGTCGCACTCCATGAAGAGGTACCGGCTCTCGGCGTTGAGGAACCGGCCGCCCTCCTCCGAGTGCAGCGCGGCGTAGCGGAAGCGGGCGGGGTCGGCGCGGAGCACCGTGTCCAGGAAGGGCGGCCGGTCCCGGGGGGCGAGATGGGCGTAGTTCTCCGGGGTGTACTGGACGGTGGGTCCGAGCTCGATGGTGTCGAGGAAGCCGGCCTCGACGCGGGCGTGCGCCAGCAGGTGGGGCACGCCGTCGAAGCGGCGGGTCAGAAAGGCGTTGACGCCGAGGCCCCGGGGTTCCAGGAGCGGCTGGGTCCAGCGGCTCACCTCCCTGCTGCCCGCCTCGACCGAGACGGCGACCACCCGGAAGTAGCGGTCGTCGGCGTGCCGGACGGTGTGCTCGTCCCGCGCCCAGCCGCGTACCCCGCCCAGCGGCACCAGCCGGGTGCGCACCTGGTGCCGGGAGCGTTCGCCGGCGATCCAGGAGAGCACCTCGGTGTCGGGGTGCAGGGCCCCGGCCTCGTGCCGGGCGACGGGGGCGCAGGCCAGGACCGTGCGGGCGTCCATGTTCACGACGTTGTCCCGGCGCAGCAGCTCCCCGATCTGGCCGAGGGTCAGCCAGCAGAAGTCCTCGTGCGGCGGGATGTCGTCGACGGTCTCGACGATCATGTTCCGGTTGGACTTCCGGTAGAACCACGAGCCCTGCTCGGACTGGAGGACGTCGGCGAGGACCCGTTGGGGCGCGGGGTGGACGAAGCGCTCGATGTGGCGGACTCCGGCGCCCCGGTGCACCCGTGTGTAGTTGCTGCGGGTGGCCTGCACGGTCGGTGAGAGCTGGAGCAGGTTCCGGTTGCCCGGTTCCATCTTGGCCTGCATCAGGAAGTGCAGGACGCCGTCGAACTCCTTGGCCAGGATGCCGAGGATCCCGACCTCGGGTTGTTCGATGACGGGCTGCTCCCACTCCGCGTCCGGGCCGTCGCCGACCCGGACGCGGAGTCCGCGCACGGTGAAGAACCGGCCGCTGCGGTGGCCGAGGTCGCCGGTGGCCGGGTCGAAGCGCCAGCCGTCGAGGGCGGCGAAGGGGACGCGTTCCACGGCGAAGCGGTGGGCCCGGCCGCGTGCGGCCAGCCAGGCGTCGAACGCGTCGGTGCGCAGCTGGGCGCCGGCGTCGCGGACGGCGGCCGAGCGGGCGAGCCGGTCCGGGAGGTCCGTGTCCGTCCGCGGCCGCAGGAGCCGGACGGCCGTGCTCACGTGTCCCCTCCCGCCGGGGCGGGCCGGCGGCGGGTCATTCCGCTTCCCCCCAGGTCACGGGCAGGCTGGTGAGGGTGTGGTTGATCTCGCCGGTGTGCCAGGGGAGTTCGCGCTCGGGCACGGCGAGCCGCAGGTCGGGGAAGCGGCGCAGGAGGCCTTCGAGGGCGATCTCCAGCTCCATGCGGCCCAGGTGCTTGCCGAGGCAGTGGTGGACGCCGTGGCCGAAGGAGATGTGCGGGTTGCGCTCCCGGTCCAGGTCGAGGCGGTCCGGGTCGGTGAAGACGGCCGGGTCGCGGTTGGCGGAGGCCAGGGCGAGCAGGACGGCGTCGCCCTCGGCGATGGTCACGCCCCCGATCTCGATGTCGGCGGCGGCGACCCGCGGGAAGCCGGTGGTGTCGGTGGCGAAGAGGTTGACGTGGCGGAGGAGTTCGTCGACCGCCCGGGGTATCAGGGCCGGGTCGGCGACGAGCCGGTCCCACTGGTCGCGGTGGTCGACGAGCAGGGCGAGGACGGAGTTGGCGAGCTGGTTGGCGGTGGTGTCGAAGCCGGCCCCGATGAGGGTGAAGCCGAAGGTGACCAGCTCCTCCTCGCTGAGGCGGTCGCCCTCGTCGCGCGCCGCGATCAGCTCGGAGAGCATGTCGTCGGTCGGGGTGGCCCGCTTGTCCGCGACCAGACCGACGATGTACTCGCTGAGCTTCGCGAGTCCGGCGAGGGACTCCTCGCCGCCCGCCCGGTCGTCGACGGTGGCGAAGGCCCGCGCCCACTTCTCGAAGTCGCGCAGGTCGGCCGGGGGTACGCCGAGCAGTTCGCCGATCACGGTGAGGGGCAGCGGCACCGCCAGGGCCTGGACGAGGTCGACCGGTCCGGTCTGGGCCTGCATCGCGTCGAGCAGTTCGTCGGCGACCTGCTGCACACCGGCCCGCATCCGCTCGACGCGGCGGAGCGTGAACGCGCCGGCCACCAGCTTGCGGAGCCGGGAGTGCTCGGGCGAGTCGAGCGAGATGATCATCTCGGGGGTGGTGTGCATGGTGCCGCCGACGCGCGGGGCGCCGGGTCCGCACGCCCTGGCGCGGCTGAGCCGGGGGTCGGCCGAGAGCTCGCGCACATGGTCGTAGCGCGTCACCAGCCAGGCGTCGACGCCGCCGGCGGTGCGCACGCGGACCACCGGCTCCTCGTCCCGCAGTTCCGCGTAGCGGGGGTCCGGCCCTCGGTAGGAGGAGCCCGGGAAGGGGAACAGATCGGTTTCTCGAGGGGCAGACACGCTTGACACCTCCGCTGTCGCCGCACGGCTCGGCGCGGTGCGCCCGTCCGCCGCCACGGCCCGTCTGGCATGGTCAGCCGCACGGTAGGAGGGGGTGCTCGAGCAGTGCTCGCCAGGCCCTCGGGCGGTGGCCGAGGGCCTGACGGGAGGTCCGGGCGGTCGGGCCCGGGGGATGCCCGGACCTCGGGCGGTCGGACCCGGAGGGGGATGCCCGGACCTCGGGCGGTCCGGCCCGGGGGGAATGCCCGGTTCTCGGGCGGTCCGGCCCCGGGAGGGGCGAACGCGCGCGCGGCGAGAGCCGTACCCGGGGTGGGTACGGCTCTCGCCGCGGGGGGGGGCCGCACGGAGCGTGGCGGGGCGGTGGGGAGCCGCCGGAGGTGTCAGGAGGGCCTCATCGGCCCGGGGACCCCTCCGCCACCGGTCGCTCCTTCGCCGGGGCGGCCGGGGTGCTCCCGACGGCCGCGGCGGCGGACTCGGGGTCGGCCGCCGCCTCCGGCTCCGCCGCCTCGCCGTCCGGGGTGCCGGCGCCGGTGTCCTCGCCCTCCGGCGCGGTCGGGCGGACGTGCTTGAGGAGGACGGCCACGAGGATCGCGGCGACCGCGATGAGCGCGGCGCTGACGGTGGCGTTGAGGTGCAGGCCCTCGGTGAAGGCGGAGCGCGCGGCGGCCGCGAGGGCGGCGCCGGTGTCGCCCGGCAGCTGCTCAGCGGTGGCGAGGGCCGCGCCGAGCGTGTCCCTCGCCGCCTCGGCGGTCTGCCCGTCGATCCCGGCGGGCATGTTCTCGGCGAGGTCGCTCCGGTAGACGCCGGTGCCGATGCTGCCGAGGACGGCGACGCCGAGCGCGGTGCCGAACTCCTGGTTCGTCTCGGACATGGCGGAGGCGACGCCGGCCCGCTCGGGCGGCACGGCGCCCAGGATCATGTCGGTGCCCATGATGGTCATCGGGCCGATGCCGAGCGCGAAGATGACGTTGCCCGTGACCAGCAGGGCCAGCTGGCCGCCGTCGAGCTGGGTGTAGAGGGAGCAGCCGATCACGCCGACGGCGAGGCCCGCCGCCATGACGTACGCCGGCCGGTACTTCTTGACCAGGGCGGGGGTGACGGCTCCGACGACCATCATGGCCGCCGTCTGCGGCAGGGTCCACAGACCCGCCTCGAACGGCGACATGCCGAGGATCAGCTGGAGGTACTGCGCCATGAACAGGAACATGCCGGCCATGGCGAACAGCACGAGGGTCATGGTCCCCAGCGAGGCGCTGAACTTCCGGTTGGCGAAGAGCTTGAGGTCCAGCAGGGGCGTCTCCAGCGACCGCTGCCGCAGGGCGAACGCACCGGCGAGCACCACGCCGACGGCGACGTAGACCAGCGGTGCGGCGGCGATGCCGTCCTTGGCGAGCTCCTTGACGCCGTACACCAGCGTGATCATGGCGCCGACCGAGAGCACGAGGCTCAGCAGGTCGAGCCGGCCGGGGGCGGGGTCCTTGTACTCGGGCAGCAGCACCGGGGCCGTGACGAGCAGCAGCACCATGGCGGGCACGGCCATCAGGAAGACCGAGCCCCACCAGAAGTTCGTGAGGAAGGCCCCGCCGACGAGCGGACCGATGGACATGCCGACCATGAAGGCCGTCATCCACACGGCGATGGCGCTGGCCCGCTGCCCCGGATCGTGGAACATGTTCCGGATCAGGGCCAGCGTGGAGGGCATGAGGGTGGCCCCGGCGATGCCGAGCAGGGCGCGCGCGGCGATCAGCGTCTCGGCGCTGTCCGCGTACGCGGCGATCACGGAGGCGACGCCGAAGGCCGCGGCGCCGATCAGCAGGAGCTTGCGGCGTCCGATGCGGTCACCGAGGCTGCCCATGGTGATGAGGAATCCGGCCACCAGGAAGGCGTAGATGTCCAGGATCCACAGCAGTTCGGAGCTGGTGGGGGCGAGGTCGGCGCTGAGGGCCGGCACCGCCAGGTACAGGACGGTCATGTCCATGGAGATCAGCATGGCCGGCAGTGCCAGGACCGCCAGCCCGATCCACTGCCGTCGCCCCGCCTTCGGCGGTGGGGCGGCGGAGGCGGCTACTTCTGTCATCAGAGATCCCAATCTGTCGCGTTGCCATCCCCCGTCGGCCGGGGCCCGCGCAGGGTCCCGGGAATCTCCATGAGACGGCCAGGCGCTTGAGCGCGGCTCGAGCGGGCGCGGATCCGGAACCGGCCACTCCATGCCTTTCGGCCAGGAAATGCCGCCGCCCGGGACCCCGCGGTGCGGCGGGGTCCCGGGCGGCGGCCGGCGGGTCAGCCCGGGTTGTGGATCTTGTCGGCCCACTGGGCGGAGTCGTGCGTGACGACCCGGGACCGGGTGAGCAGCGAGCCGTTCTCGCGGACGAGGACGTCCTCCACGACCGTGGTGGGCTCGAAGCTGACCTTGCCCTGGGCGTCGGTCATGCTCACCATCGCCTGGTAGCGGACCCCGACCGTCCCGTCCTCGGCCGGGGTGATCAGCATGCGGTCGAACCAGTACCGGTAGACGAGACCGTCGTAGTACGCGATGTTCTCCTCGCGGGCGCGACGGGCCGAGGTCTCCTCGGCGCGCGGCTTCGAGGCGTCGCCGCGGCGGGCCGACATCTCCTTCAGCAGCTGCTCGCGGCCGTCGAACCGCCACCCGTAGGGGACGTGTTCGAGCGTGCAGTCCTCGGTGAAGGTCTCCAGGAACTCCACGAGCCTCCGCTCCTCCAGGAGCGGCATCTGGCTCGCGTAGAACTGCTGGACCTCCACGTACAGTTCGGGGGTCACGCGCTGTGCGGTGTGCGGTGTCGCCTGGGACACTGGGCTTCCTTTCCCTGGGTCGGACGGGCGGTACGGCGGTTCACCACGTGAGGGGAAGCCCCCACAACCCGTAGATCACCGCGCCCTCCTTGCGCGGGATCTCCAGGAAGGGCTTGTCCAGACGCAGGGTGGGGACCCGCTGGAAGAGCTTGCTCCACACGATCTCCAGCTCCAGCCGGGCGAGGTCGGCGCCGATGCAGTGGTGCACGCCGTGGCCGAACCCCAGGTGCTTGCGGCTGCCCCGGCTGATGATCAGCTTCTCCGGCTCGGGGAAGACCTCGGGGTCCCGGTTGGCCGCGAGGCCGAGGAAGAGGATGCCGTCGCCCTTGCGGATGACCTTGCCCGCGACCTCGATGTCCTCCAGCGCCACCCGGGGGATGGCTGTGTCGCCGATGGTCGCGATCCGGACCAGCTCCTCGACCGCCGGCCTGACCAGGGACGGGTCGTTCCTGAGCAGTTCCAGCTGGTCGGGGTTCTCCAGCAGGCAGGCGGTGCCCAGGGATATCTGGCTGGCCGTGGTCTCGTGGCCGCCGTTCATGAGCAGCCGGACTATGTTGAACAGGTCGCGGTCGGTGTACTCCTCGCCGGACGCCTCGTAGTCCGCCATCGCTCGGCTCAGCAGGTCGTCGCCCGGCTCCTTCTTCTTCCGCTGGATGAGGTCGCTGACGTACGCGTTGACCTCGACGATCGCGGCCTGCCGCTCCTCGGTGCTGCTGTGCCCGCCGAGCAGGGCGGTGCCGTGCTTGATGAAGAAGTCGTGCTGGTCCTGCGGGATGCCGAGCAGTTCGCAGATGACGGTCATCGGCACGGGCAGCGAGAACACCCGGTGGAAGTCGACCGGCGGCTTCATCGCGAGCATCCTGTCGATGTGCTCGTCGACGATCTCCTCTATCCGCGGACGCAGCCGCTTCACCTGCCTGCTGGTGAAGGTCAGGGCCGCCTTGCGGCGGGTCCTGGCGTGGTCCTCGCCGTCGTAGCCGATGAAGGAGGTCTCCGTGCGGTACTCGGGGGGCGCGATGAAGTAGAAGGGGAAGTTCGCGTGCTTGCGGGAGGCGCTGAGCCGCGGGTCGGTGAGCAGGTCGCGGATGGTGCGGTAGCCGGTGACGGTCCAGATGCGCAGCCCGGAGCCGTCCAGGGTCACCTGCGACACGTCCTCCTTCACCATCTCGTCGTACTCCGCGGGCGGGCTGAACGGGCAGGCGCGCGCGTAGGGGAACGTCTTCTCCCCGGCGTCGACGGCGGATTCGGCGGGAGCGGTCATCGTGATTCCCTTCGGGTCTGGGCGTGGTCCGCGGCTCAGGCGGGCTGGAACTGCCGGTGCTTCAGGTCGAATCCGGGGGCGGCCACGACGTCCGGAGTGAGCGAGCGGTCTCCGGTGGCCAGCAGCCTGCGGGTGATCATGTGGTCGGCGGGCCGGTTCACGGACTCCGCGCCGAGGAGCCGGCCGGCCCGGAAGCAGAAGACCGAGAAGCGTCCGCCGGCCGGGTCGCCCGCGGTCACCGTGCGGTCGTGGCCGTCGGTGACGCCGGCGATCTGGAGGCGCGCCCCGTACTGCTGGGTCCAGAACCAGGGCACGGCGTCGTACGTGGGCGCTCCGGCGGGGTCGAGGATCGCCCCCGCGACGCATCGGGCCTGGTCCGCGGCGTTCTGCACGGACTCCAGGCGCAGGTGCCGGCGGGCGTGCCGGCTGGGGAACCGGGCGCAGTCGCCGATCGCGTGGACGAGCGGGTCGCTGGTACGCAGCCGGGCGTCGACCAGGACCCCGTCCCCCACCTCCAGACCCGCGTCGGCGGCGAGCGCGGTGTTCGGCAGCACGCCGACGCCGGCCACCACCAGATCGGCCGCGATCCGCTCTCCGCTCGCCAGCTCGGCCACCTGCACGCGGCCGTTCTCGCCGTGCAGGGCGGCCAGCTCCTCGGAGAGCAGGACGCGCACCCCCCGCTCCGTGTGCAGTCCGGCGAGGTGGCGGGCCATGGGCTCGCTCACGGACCGACCCATGAGGCGGTCCCGTGTCTCGACGACCGCGACCCGCACGCCCAGGGTCCGTGCGGCGGCGGCGACCTCGAGCCCGATGAACCCGCCGCCGACCACCAGCAGGTCCCCGGTGCCGGCCAGGGCGGCGCGCAGGGCGCGCGCGTCGGCGAGGGTCCGCAGGGCCAGGACGCCCGCGAGGTCCGCGCCCGGGACCGACAGCCTGCGCGGGCGGGCGCCGGTGGCGAGCACGAGGTGGTCGTAGGACAGCTCGCGGCCGGAGGCCAGGAGCAGCCGCCGCGCGTCCCGGTCGATCCGCACCGCGCGCTCACCGGTCATCAGCTCGATGCCCTGGGCGGTGTGGAAGGACTCCGGTCGCAGTTCGAGGTCCTCGGCCGCCGGTTCGGCCAGCAGGTACTCCTTGGACAGCAGGGGCTTGCGGTAGGGCGGCTCCGGCTCGTCGCCGAGCAGGACGATCCGGCCGGTGAAGCCGCGGGAGCGCAGGGCGGCCGCGGCGTCGGAGCCCGCCTGCCCGGCGCCCACGACGACGACCGTCGGGAGCGCCATCAGCTCTGCGCCGTCGGCAGGTCCACCACGAGCCCGTCGAGCTCGTCGCCGATCGGCAGCCGGCAACTGAGCCGGCTGTTCTCGCGGCGCGGGGAGGCGGTGCCGTAGAGCACGTCGTCCTCGACCTCGTCCATCTCCGGCAGGACGACCGGGCTGCTCGTGTCCACGTAGACGTGGCAGGTGCCGCACTGGGCCGAGCCGCCGCACTGGGCCTCGATCCCGTCGATGTTGTTGAGCTTCGCGCCGCGCATCACCGTGTTGGGCGCCGGCACGTCGACGACGGTGACCGTGCCGTCGGGATGCCGGTAGGTGATCTTGGCCATGGCACTCTCCTCGATGAACGTCGGCAGGCCGCGGATGGGTGCCACGACTCTGCCGACCCGAACTGGGGTGCGCCTTGAGACGTTCTCGAACACCGGCTCCCTCGCGCCGCCCCGCTGTACCGGGTGCCGGTCCGCACCCCGGACGACCGGCCGCGCGTACGCCGGGGCTCCCTGGAACCGGTCGGCCGCCGCCCGCCCCCGCGCCCCGCTCCACCCGGCCGCGACCCGGCCCCGACACGCCGTCGACGCGTCCCGGGCACCTTCCCTCCCCATGACCGCTCCCCCCGTGCCGCTCCTCGCGACCGCCCGCGCCCCCGCCCGGCGGACCGGCCTGATCCTGGCCGCCTGCTGCGTCAGCCAGTTCATGACCGTGCTGGACGCCTCGGTCGTCAACGTGGCCCTTCCGGTGATCGCCGACGAACTCCGCTTCTCCCGCGCCGGACTCCAGTGGGTGAACAGCGCCTACACCCTCGCCGTCTGTGGATTCCTGCTGCTCGGCGGGCGGCTGGCCGACCTCTACGGGCAGCGCCGGATGTTCCTCTGCGGCATCGGCCTGTTCACCGCGGCCAGCGCGGTCGGCGGCTTCGCGGGCGACCCCGCCCTGCTCGTCATGGCCCGCGCCTTCCAGGGTCTGGGAGCCGCCGTGATGACGCCCGCGACCCTGGCGGTGCTCGGCACCACCTTCACCGGGCCCGCCGAACGGGCCCGCGCCTACGGGGCGTGGGGAGCCACCTCCGGCGCGGCCGGTGCCGCCGGGGTCCTGCTCGGCGGCGTGATCGCCCAGTGGTTCTCCTGGCGCTGGAGCCTGTGGATCAACGTACCCATCGGCCTGGCCCTCTTCGCGGCCGTACGCTGCGGCGTACCGGCCACCCCGGGCCGCGACCGCGTCCGGCTCGACCTGGCCGGCGCGGCCACCGTGACGCTCGGGCTGATGGCCCTCGTGTACGGCATCGCGGAGTCGCCCGCGCGGGGATGGGGCGATCCGCGGACGATCGGCTCGCTGGCCGCCGCCGCCGTCCTGCTCGCCGCCTTCCTGACGCTCCAGGCCCGCCCCGGCCGTCAGCCCCTCGTCCCCCTCGGGATCTTCCGCAACCGCACGGTCAGCGCGGCGAACCTGGTGGCCTTCTTCAGTATCGCCGCCCTGTTCAGCACCTTCTACTTCCTCACCCTCATGCTCCAACAGGTCCTCGGATACAGCCCGTTGGAGACCGGACTCAGCTATCTGCCGCTCTCGCTCGGCATCGCCGCGGGCGGCTTCGGCATCGCACCGCACCTGCCGCGCCTCGGCCCCAGGCCAGTCCTGCTCACCGGGCTCACCGCCGCGTCCTGCGGACTGCTGTGGCTCTCGGCGGCCGGGCCGGACGCCACGTTCGCCGCCGACCTGCTCGGCCCCACCCTGCTGCTCGGCGTCGGCATGGGCGCGGTGATCAACGCGACGACGAACGCGGCGACCCACGGCCTCCCCGTCCACCAGGCGGGACTCGCCTCCGGGCTGCTCAACACCACCCGCCAGCTGGGCAGCGCGCTCGGCCTCGTCGTCCTCGCCACGCTGTCCGGCGCGCGCATCTCCGACGGCCTCGCCGCGGGGAGGAACGCGGTGGACGCCTCGTCCGCCGGATACGGCCTGGCCCTGTCCACCGCCGCCCTGTTCACGGCCGCCGCGCTGCCGGCCGCGCTGGCCGTCCCGGTCAGGAGAGGTTCCAGACCCTCTCGAGGCGGCGCCCCCAAGCTGTCCGCCTGACAAGGAACGGAGACCCACCGTGGCCCTCACGACCGAACGGTCGCACCCGCCCCTCCCCGACGCCCTGCGCGCGTTCCACGCACAGCGCCCGGTCTGGACGCCCGAGACGGACGCCGACGGCAGCCGCGAACGGGCGGTCATCGAGGTCCCCCGTGACTACGCGGACCCCGACGGCCCCCGGCTCACCCTCGCGCTCTCCCGCCACCGCGCCACCGACCCGGACCGCCGGCGCGGCGTCCTGCTCTCCCTCAACGGCGGCCCCGGGGGCGACTGGGGGCTCGGCCGCCGCCTCGCGGACCGGTTCGTCGGGACGGCGCCGCACGAGGTGTACGACCTGGTCGGCTTCGACCCGCGGGGCCTCGGCGACTCCACCCGTCTGTACGCCGAAGTCACCGTCCCCAAGGCTCCGTTCGACTCCCGGCCGCCCGACGAGGACTTCCCGCTGATCGCCGAGGACATGCGCCTCAGGGAGCTCGGGTGCCTGCGCGGCGGCGGCGAGCTGCGCCCGCACATCAGCACCCGCAACATCGCCCGGGACCTGGACGTCATCCGCGCCGTGCTCGGCGAGGACAGGATCAGCTACGTCGGCTACGCCTACGGGACCTCGGTGGGCGCCGCGTACGCCACGCTCTTCCCCGAGCACCTGGACCGCAGCGTGCTCGACTCCTGCGTCAACCCCGACTGGTCCTGGTACGAGCAGTTCCTCTCGCAGGGCGACGCGATCCGGCGCAACGTCGACCGGTGGGCCCGCTGGGCGGGCGAGCGGCACGGCCGCTTCGGTCTCGGCCGGACGCCGGACGAGGTCCTGGGGACCGTCGAGGACGTCGCCGCCCAGCTGGAGCGGAAGGCGGAGACCCCGCATCTGCGGACCCTGCTCGACGGGGCGATGGGATACCGCACGGCGGACCGCGCCCAGTGGGAGGACCTGGGCGACCTGATCGGGACCCTGCGCGCGGCGACCGTGTCCGACGACCTCGACCGGGCGAAGGAGGCCCTGTCGGGGCAGCGCCTGTGGCGGCCCTCGGACAACGAGGGCGAGCTGCGGAGCGGCGTCCTGGACGCGATCACCCTGGAGGACGACTGGCCCACCGACCTGGAGGGCTACTACGCCACCATGCGGGACTACCGCACCCGCTACCCGTACGGCTACGGAGTGCTGCGCGCCCAGCCGTGGGTCGGCACCTTCCGCACCTTCACCGCGCCCGAACCGACGGTGACCGTCACGGGCGGCGACTTCCCCGTCGGGATCGTCGTGCAGTCCGAGGGCGACATCATGGACCACTACGCCGGCGGGGTCGCGATGGCCGAGCGGCTGGGCCACCACCTGATCACCGTGGCGGACTCCGGCGAGCACGAGATCTACGTCCTCGGCGCGAACCAGCGGGTCGACACCCTGGTCGACGCCTACCTCACCCGAGGCGAACTGCCTCCGGCACGGACCACCGTCGCCGGCGCCGCACCGCGCCCCGCCGTCTCCCGCGACGCCCCGGACACACCCGAGGCGCCCGACGCACCCGTCACCACCGACCTCCCGGACCTCCCCGGCCTCCCCGCACAGATTCGGAGCACCCACTCGTGACGACACCGGCGAACCACCAGGATTTCAAGGTCGCGGATCTGTCCCTCGCGGCTTTCGGCCGCAAGGAGATCACGCTCGCCGAGCACGAGATGCCCGGCCTGATGGCGATCCGCCGCGAGTACGCCGAGGCGCAGCCGCTCGCCGGCGCCCGGATCACCGGCTCCCTCCACATGACGGTGCAGACCGCCGTCCTCATCGAGACCCTCGTCGCCCT